>JASJCP010000222.1 GCA_030065935.1 Xenococcaceae cyanobacterium MO_167.B27 | reverse complement strand
TAAAGAAAATGCTACTCAATTGCTATGATGATGGAGTAGCATTTTTTTATGTCGTGTAACACTTCCACAATGTCAATTGCTTTCTGTAATTACGTTGTGTACGTTATAGACGAGATAAATCAAATTCGGGACTCAATAAGTCTTGGGCTGATGCAGCTTTTGGGCAATTCTTTGAAATACTGGACTACATAGCTGAAAAAGCTGGAGCAGTAACAATACCTGTTAATCCTGCCTATACCTCTCAATTGCTGCCATATCGAGATGAACTAGTCTTTACTGATGTCAGCATCAGAGAGTATTGGGATGAAAAATATCAACTCTTGGTTGACCGCGATATATCGTCGAGTATCAATATCAAGAGAGTTGGGTTGGATGTCTTCCCAACTATAAAACGGCGTAAAGGGAATCCAGTAGTGGTTGCTTCCACTACTAACAGTACCTCAAAGCAAGTTCTTTCTATCCTACGGGGTTTGGAGAAGCCTACATCTGTACCCTTCGGGTCAGTGTAGGTACATCACTAAGGGTCGTGCATTAAATAAGTGTGGGAATGGTATGATGAGGGCTACCCCCAAGAAGAAAGTTATTCAACTTACGAGCTCTTTACCAGCATAAAGATTGAGTTCTATTTTTTCAAGTAGTTATTAGCTTTAATCATCCCAACCGTCCAAAGTGGGCGAGAGGAATAATTGACCACAATAATCTAATTTATTTAATGGGCGGAAAGGCTGGTTCAGGACAAGTAATTATTTAGATATATTATTTTTGCTGCACCATATCTTTATATCAACGAGGTTTTATTTTAGTATTCTTATTTAACCTCAGAACAAAATAGATATTCTTTTTGGTCAGCCAGAGAGCCAAAGCCGTACTTCTGTATTCTAAGTTCGCCTATTACTACTAGCTTATACTCTTTTAGTAAACGAATTACAGGTCTAAAAATTATCGCAATTTTGAAGTTGAATATTAAGTCAATTTAATTAATATTTTTACTGTGTTACAAAATCCAGTAAATCCCTTGTCATATATGAATTTGGCTGGTTGTACTCCCTTCAGGTTTATGGGAGTCGGTGCAACAAGTCTCTTAAGTTTCTGTTGCAAAAACTGAAAGGGAGAGAAACAATATTTCGATAAATTGGGAAAAAACTATGACTATGGTTCTGTTATTGAACTTTAGTACAATCTGATGTGAACTTTAGTATGAGATGATTTTAAGAGCTTAGTACGATTTACACCTCTATAGAAAAGATATTATTTTGTTTCTATTGAAAGACTTAGATGCATTAGAAAAACTTAGATGCACCAGGAGTATTTTGGTTTGTGGAAATGAAATCAATTTTTTTTAGAGGAGTATAGCTTTATGCAATGTCTCGAAACAGCACAGAATGGAAGTTTGCTAAAACAGTTCCCTCGCTTTTCTGATGCTTTGTCTTTGGTAGAAACTTTAAAACCAGATTACTCTATTTACTGTCTGCGACCTCAAATACTAGCAGATACCGCGAAAAGATTTATCGAGCTTTTCCCTGGTAAAGTCATGTATGCAGTTAAATGCAATCCTCATCCTTTAGTTTTAGACGCTTTATGTCAAGGAGGAATTAACCGATTCGATGTAGCCTCAGCCAGTGAGGTAGCACAGATAGGAGATACTTACCCCAATGCTCAAATTTACTTTATGCACCCAGTCAAAAGCCGTCCCGCCATTAGGATGGCTTATTGGGAATATGGCGTGCGTCACTTTGCTGTAGATCACTACAACGAACTTCAGAAAATTTTAGAAGAAACTGGCGGTAAAGATTTAACTATTGTCGTCAGAATTAAAACCCCACCATCAGAAGGTTCTCTATATCATCTCGCGAAAAAGTTTGGTGCTGAAACAGTTGCAGCAGCTAATTTAATGCAGCAAGCAGCTAAAGTTGGTTGTAAGGTAGGAATTACTTTTCATGTTGGTTCTCAGTGCATTGAACCTCAAGCCTATAGTAAAGCATTAGATATGGTAGGTGAAGTCATGGAGATATCAGGAATTCAACCAGTTTGTATTGATGTCGGTGGGGGATTTCCTGTTGCTTATCCAGGCATAGATATTCCACCTTTAGAAGACTATATGACGGAGATAGAGCGAGGTTTAGAAAGGGTTAATCCTACTCCTGAAGTGGAAATCTTTGCCGAACCTGGTAGAGCTTTAGTAGCTGCTGGCTGTTCACTGTTAACTCATGTGCAGTTAAGAAAGCAAGAGCAGCTTTTTATCAACGATGGCGTTTATGGCGCACTGTCAGAACTACTCGATTCTAAGAATAGTTTGCTGACTAAAGTGGTACGTCTTGATGGCTCTGTTAGCAAGGAAGTCAAAGAATTTTCTGTCTGCGGTGTAACTTGTGATTCAACTGATATGTTGCCTTCGCCATTATGTTTACCTGTAGATGTCAAAGAGGGAGATTGGTTAGAAATCGATCACGTGGGGGCATATTCTAACGCTCTATCGACCAAGTTTAATGGTTTTTGCTCTGATGCTTTTGCCATTTTAGATAATGCACCACCGAGTTTAGTCGAACAAAGCCAGCAAGTTTTAGTTGCTGCAACTAATTAATCGCTTTATCTCCAAGAGAATTTAGCAAACAATTAATCAATCACTCAACAATTGCAAAAATTAAATTATGATTCGCAACAATTCTAACCATATTGCTCATACAGACAAGCCAGGCTTTTTAATGAACGTGCCTTTTTCTTTGTCTTGCGATAGTCCTAATAATATTTGGATGGAAGAACTTAAGCCAGAAGAGCTAGTTATTAACCACGATAAAGCCATATCTCAGTTTATGACTCTATATGGGTTCTTATCTCGTCATGCTTTAGTTTATTTACTTCCTAGCTATCCTGGTTTGCAAGATCAAACTTACGTCGCTAACTTAGGTATTGTTTTACCTCATACACCAGAAAAAACCGCAGTCATCGCCAACTATTATTCTGAACCCCGACGGGGTGAAAGTGCGGTAGGTAAAAAGTTTTTTGAACTTCTAGACTTTCCCATTCAACAAGCTCCAGAATACTTTGAAGGGGAAGCCGATCTTAAGCACATCCGTGAGAATATCTATGTCGGCGCACACGGAATTCGTACTTCTAAAAATGCTCTAGATTGGTTTGAGAGAGCCTTCGATATGAAAGTTATTCCTTTCTTAATGCAGGATAAGTATCTCTATCATCTTGACTGTTGCATCTTTCCCTTCTCAGAGGAGCATACTGGTGTCTGTACTAAAATTGCTACCCCAGAAGCTTTAAGAGAGTTAGAAAAATATACCGAAATTATCGACCTTAGCCTAGATGATGCCTATAGCGGTATTAATAACTGTGTGGTGATCGATAAATATGTTCTCTGTGCTTCAGATTTACAAGACTTGTCTCCTTCTGACAAAAACTATAACTACGAAAAATCCAAAGTAGAGTCTTTAAACAAAATCTGTGCTTCTTTAGGCATCGAACCAGTTTATTTTAATCTGTCTGAATTCTGTAAATCAGGCGCACTACTTTCTTGTTTAGTTATGCACCTCAATCGTAATAACTATGTAGTTGCCAATCGATCCACACAGCCTATAGCCGACCATAGCAAGGTTGCACTTTCTGTTTAATTGTAGGGTGGGCAATGCCCACCCTACTCAATCTTCCCACTCGCAAGATAAATTTTTGGGCAGACAGAAATGAATAATGAAATAGTATTGCGTAAGTTGTCCCCTTCCGATGCAGAAGCTTTTAGAGATATTTGGTTAGAAGCAGTGACTTCCTCCCTCAATAAATTGAGGGCTTCCCACTCTCGCGAGTAGGCACTTACTGCCCTACGCCACTTATCTAAAACACGTTGGTGCAAGCGATAATCTATCTCCCACGGTTGGTTTCCCGACAGTACGACAAACTTGACAGTCAATTTCTTTCCCCGCAAGTCCTGCGGTACTACTATCAATCTTTTATTCGATTTCTAATCTATTTCCCTAGTTATGTCGCCCCTGCAAATCAGGTATTTGTCCTTGGTCGAACATCTAGGTTGGGTAGTTCCCAATCCTGGGTCAATAATGGTTTTTACCTTGCGCCCAAAATAATTATATAACGGTCAAGCTCGTCAGTATATAAAGATTATGTATCTAAATTGTGAAGCAACAAACCCTGCATCCGAATTCATTCCACCGCCTATACGGGGAACTTCTTCGGACAAGAAGTTAAAGCTTCATCCTCACTTTTTTGCTAACACTATTGCCCAACACTTTTTTAAAAGTTTGGGATTTAAAATTTATGGTGTCATTTCTCATCAATATCTTGACGGTAGATCGCGGTTGATGTTGGCGATCTCTTTACCAGCAAACCAACCCAAACCAGTATTTTCTCAACATACAAGCGGTAATTTAGCAATTATTTAACAGTGAAACATGAATTTAATTCCAGATTGGCAATGCCCTCGTGTCATCTTAGTTTTACCTACAGTATTCATGGAATACTATGACGAACATTTAAAAGAACTTAAGTTATTTTATGCCGATTTTTTACAAGAAATTGCTAGATACGATCGGGTTATTTGTCTGGTTATCGATCGCGCAAATGCTGAAAAAATGATGCAGCTTACTAATTTAAGTAATGATTTTTTTCCTATTGCTTATATTGAGGATATTTGGGTTAGAGATTTTGCCCCAATCCAGTCACTTACCAGTTATTTAAAATTAAAATTTAATCCTTCTTACGAGTCTAAAACTAATAATAAATTCATCGAACGCTCGTTCTTAGACTTTCTTGACACGCTTCAGATTAATAATTTAGAATTTGTCGATTTATATCTTGAAGGAGGTAACTTTATTCATAACGGAAACGGAACAGCAATTATTACAGATAAAATATATCGCCAAAATAAACTGAAAACTCCCCAAGAAATAGAGTTTTTAATCAAAGATAAATTATCTATAGAACACTTAGTAATAGTTCCTACCGAGCCAGGCGATCGCACGGGACATATTGACGGTATGATGCGCTGGATTGATAGTGATCGAGTTTATATTCCTGTTTTTGGTAATTCCATAGAGCCAGAAATAAAACGAATATATAAGCAAATTTTCAACAATCAAGTCAGTTTTATTCCCAGTAATGCGATCGCCAAATACGGTGGTTTATTAAATTGCATCTCCTGGAATTACAACTAACAACTAACAACTAACAACTAACAACTAACAATACCTTATGAATTTAATTCGTTTTCTCTTAACAAGCTCTTGGATAAGCCTCACATTAGCAATAGTTGCAGGTTTAATTAGTGGTGGCTGTAACGCTGGCATAATTGCCTTAATTAACCAAGTTTTAGGTCAGAATAATACCTTTACATCAGCGATCGCCTGGAGTTTTGCTAGTTTATGTTTGCTGCAATTTTTAATGAATCTTAGTGCCGAAGCGTTATTAATTCGCAATTCCCAAGATGCTGTATGTAAGTTACGACTGTATTTAAGTAAGCGTATTTTAGCTTCTCCCCTGCGCCAAATAGAAGTAACAGGTATTCCTCGGTTATTAGCAAGTCTGACTGATGATATTCAAGCAATTTCTGATAGTATTCTGAGAATTCCTTTCTTCTGCGTTAATTTAGCAACTCTCATTGGCTGCATTATTTATTTAGGGACTCTTTCTTGGACTGCTTTAGCTTGGACATTAGGATTTTTAACCTTGGGAATTATCAGCTATCAAATTCCCACTAACCAAGGGATTATGTTGTTAGAAGATGCTAGAGATAGTCAAGATCGCTTATTAAGTCATTTTCGTGCGATTACTGAGGGAATCAAAGAATTAAAGCTAAATCGCGATCGCAATTTAGCCTTTATTAATGAGGAATTACAACCAACTGTAACAGCTTGCCGAGACAATCAAATTACTGGCTTAACCATACTCTCAGCAGCAGCTACCTGGGGAGATTTACTGGCGTTTAGTTTGATTGGATTAGCTTTATTTGTTTTAGCTCCTCTGCAACAGATTAATAATCTTGTATTAGCCAGTTTTGTTTTAACCGGTATCTATTTAGTCGGACCCTTAGCCAACTGTGTGGAAATTTTACCCAGTTTGGCTACTGCTAGTATTGCTTTAAAAAAGATTGAAAATTTGGGCTTATCTTTATCAAAATCTGAATTAAAATCCTCAGTAGTTATCAAACCTGTTGATTCTTTGCGCAGCTTGGAATTAAGAGGAGTCACTCATGCTTATTATCGAGAGCAAGAAAGTAGTTATTTCACCCTGGGCGCGATCAATTTAACTTTTAAACCAAGGGATTTAGTATTTATTGTGGGGGGTAACGGTAGCGGTAAATCTACTTTAGTAAAACTCCTAACAGGTCTGTATATTCCCGAATCAGGAGAAATTAGACTTAACAATCAAGTAATTACCAATGAAAACCGAGAATGGTATCGTCAACATTTTTCTGTAGTTTTCTCTGACTTCTATTTATTTGATCGCATTTTAGGTTTTAGCAGTCCTGATCAAGATCGTCGTATTCAAGATTATTTAGTTAAGTTGCAACTAGACCATAAAGTGGAAATCAATGATGGTAAACTATCTACCACGGCTTTATCTCAAGGTCAGCGTAAACGTTTAGCTTTGCTAGCAGCCTATCTAGAAGATCGTCCGATTTACATATTTGACGAATGGGCATCGGATCAAGATCCAACTTTCAAAGATGTATTTTATACCCAACTACTTCCAGAATTGCAGAGTCAAGGAAAAACAGTAATTGTAGTGAGTCATGACGATCACTATTTTCCTTTAGCAGAAAGGATAATTAAATTAGCCGATGGTCAAGTTGAATCTAATCAAAGAGTTGCAATCAAAGATGCAGTTTAGCTTTCTTGGGGAGAAGCTCCAAACTGTAGCACTTTGAGCAATTTTACCATAACGAGCTTCTTGCACCGTCCTTGAGACGGGCGGTGTAAAGAGCGAGTCGATAACTTAATACTTTAGACACAAAATCTTTATATATTAAGGTTTTTATCTATTGTAAAATAACATTATGAAAACGTACAAATTCAAGTTATACCAAGCAAGAAAAAATAAATATCTTCACTCTTGTATTAATGCGAGTGGCAGTATTTATAATCATTGTATCGCTTTGCATAAGAGATACTACAGAATGTTTGGTAAGCATTTGAATATGTATCGTTTAATGAAGCATATAGCCAAACTCAGAAAACGAATTAAATACTGGCAACAAGTAGGATCACAAGCCGTACAAGATATTTGTCAGAGAATCGAAAAAGCCTATCAGCTATTCTTTAAAAATAATAAAAAAGGAACTAGACCTCCTAATTTCAAAAAAACTAGAAAGTATAAATCTTTCACTCTTAAACAAGCTGGTTATAAATTACTAGGTGGTAATAGAATCAAAATCGGCAAAAAAACTTATAAATTGGTTTTATGTCGCGAAATAAAAGGTAAAATCAAAACATTAACAGTTAAAATAAATCCTCTTGGCGAGTTATTTATCGAGCGTGGTAACTGACTTCGTTGAAGAAAGTTTTGGAGTCGTGACGGGTAAAATCGCAGGCTTTGAGTGCGATTCG
>JASJCP010000051.1 GCA_030065935.1 Xenococcaceae cyanobacterium MO_167.B27 | reverse complement strand
CAGTAGATGGACAAGTTTTCCCCAAGGCGATCTCGAAGAGAACGCTTCGCGGTCGCTATGCTAAGAGGCTTGACTTTTACAACTATTTATCAGTACTCATGTTTTAATACCTAAGATATAAAATAAGTATTGCTTATATTTGTGAACAGGAAGTTAGTTATATATATTTTGGCTATTTACTCTCTCAAAACTCTTATATACTTCGGAGTGTTTGCCATTAATTTAAGTAAAAAAATTGACTAAAATATTGGAAAAAGCTGTTTTAACAGATGAAGAAACTTTAAAAGAAGTTGTTGATTGTTTACAAGAAAATATTTCGATTAAGACCCAAAGTGATTGTCAACAAAGCAATTTATTTAATATTTTAGTGGGCGCAGCAAGTCGTAGTGATACCATAGAAAATACAGCTTCTAGTTTAAAAAACTCTTGGTCTGGTCGAAATGTCAGATATCATTTAAATAAAATTCCCAATTTCCCAGAATTAGAAAAGGAAGTTAACCAAGCATTAATAAGTAAGCTTCCCCGTCGAATAAAGAAGAGAAAACATAAACTAGCAATCGATTTGAATTTAATTTCTTAACACAGGTACATCTAGGGAAAAAGAGGAAGATTATATTTATCGCAGCCAACCCAAAAATGGGACTTGTTCATTTTTTGCTTATGCTACTATCTATATAATTGCCAAAAATAAGCGATTAACTATAGCTATCATTGGGGTTAAAAAAAGCTATACATCTGTAGCTATTATATCTTATCTTTTAGAGAAAATAAATTCTTTAAACCTCAAAATAAAAACATTGTATTTAGATCGAGGCTTTTATAGTAGTGCAGTAATAAGATGGTTAATAGCTTTAGATATACCATTTATAATGCCTGCTATTAGAAATGGTAAAACTGGGGGAATCAATCAGTATTTGAAAGGAGGAAAGAGTTATAAAACAACTCATACATTAAATAAAAATAAAGATAATGAAGTAACTTTTGCTCTCTGGATTGTTTGTAAATATCTTAAAGGAAAACGAGGAAAATTCGGCATTGAATATCTAGCTTATGTAGTTTATAAAGTTAAGATAAGCTTGGATTACATTTATCAAGATTATCGCGGGCGATTTGGTATTGAAGCAAGCTATAAAAGGAATTAAAAATTAGGGGGTCTTAAAGCCTATCTATTAATGGTTGGGTACAGTCATTTAATGAATGAAGACCCCCTAATTTTTTTTCTCCTCTCTTACCGTCTTAAGAATATTTGTCGGATTAGAACTACTACTAAAAATCCGATAATTAGACTACTTTATGTAGGAATCTCTTTTTTATTAGTTAATATTTGGATTTATCTTTTATGGTCAAAAATATCTAAGCCTAGACGAGGTGGACGTTTTGTCTATAATTACTTATTTAGTTTAAAACAAATGTTATCCTTTTTATCTAATGAAATAAATCGAATTTATCAAGTCAGAAAAGTAGTCTATATTCCCAACAATTAGTTAATAGTTTTACTCAGGTAAAAAAATAACCTTTAATCTAAGCACGAGGGTCTTTTAAATTATTCAAACTGGCGTGTTTAAGAGATAGCTTTTGTCAAAATCTGTCGAATATTCAAGTTTTTTGAAAAAACTTGAATCCAATCCCTCAATTATTTTTTGACTTTAAATAATTAGAAAATATTGTTGCTTTTATAATAGTTTGATTTGTCAAACATGAAGATATTACTATAATTTAAAGCTCGATCAGTTATTAATATAAGCTTGACTTATATTAATAAGAGGAATTCAGAACTAAAGTACTGATAAAAATTGTACCTCTAAATCATTTTTGGTTTAAGCGATCGCCCTGGGAAAAACTTGTCCATCTACTGTTAATGTGAATTGATTTCTGCCAAGCCTCTGAATGATAAGGGACTTCATACCTCATTTGGTTCACTAACCAACGTTGACCAAAATCAGGTTTACCGTGAATTAAAAAAGTTGCTGCTGGTCTAACTTCGTCAATGGTTTTTTTGAATAACTGTTTTTGTTGGGAGTAGTTTAAGTCTCCCAAAGCACCTGTGAATTTTTCATAGTTGTTTGGTACAGTTGTAGGCTGTTTTCGCCGAGATGATTTTGCTTGTGTGTCCGCTTCCTTCCAATCATCATCATCTAAATCTATGTTGAGACCATCAGAAAATAAATTATTCAGCTTACTATAAGTTACTCCGTCACATTCATTTTCTGGCTTTAAACCGGTTGGAGTTAATATCTTCCTAACAATATCACGATGTATTCCAGCTTTTCGAGCTATAGCTGAAATAATATAATTACCATTTGATTGTCGATAGTAGTTATCCCGATCATGTGGATCGCATTTTTTCGGTTTTTTCTCTAACTTCTCCAAAGCTGACTGCAGCTTGTCTCTACCAGTAGGAGTTAATACACACGCTTTCTTGTTCTTCTCCTCGCTCTTCTCGCTCACAGACTTTTGCACATTTAAATCTAAGATGCTGATGATCGGCAATACACATAAAAAAGATCGGCACTAGATTTCATCATAAAGCATTATCCCGAAAAACTTACTGGGAAATACTTTGAACCACTGCGAAAATTTTTTTGATTTCGATTGTTGATGATCGGCAGAAATCCAATTTGACCCTCTTATTCTAGAGATTGTAAACCACGAACGTTGAAAGAAGTTCAACGTATTATTTATGAAAGCTCTTCATGAAGCCGGTAAGCTAGCTATCCCCGCAGGCAGTGTACTAGTAGCTAAATTTGTTGTTGATGGTCATCCTGTCATGATAGCAGCTACAGCGACTGCCTTAGCATACCTCTTAGCAGCCGTTGCACTGATTAGTGCTGCTTACGTAGCTGCCGAGTATTTGAAAAATCGCTCCTAAAAATTCCTCAGCGTGGGGCTACTAAATCCTGGCTCCTCTTGCTGACCAGGCTCAAGGTAGAGGACAGAATATAAGCTGCCTCCAGCTTTCTGCCCTCCCCCTTTCTCGATAACTCAATTACCCACTTTTTTGAATACCAAAACTAATATGGATTAGGAAAGCTAAACCAAAGGTTTCTATCAACCACTGCGCTAGAGTTGGAGGCAATTGAGCATCGATCCAAATCTTCATGCTGTCAGTGTGGGAAAATCACTGCGTCGTGCTGCGAAAATCAGACAAGCTTGAATATCTGCTAATTCTAAATCAGGGAAGTCTTCTAAGATTTCAGTAACACTAACATTCTCAGCCAACATTTCTAAAATATCACTGACTCTAATTCGCATTCCTCGAATACAGGGACGACCACCACACTGACCAGGGGTTTGGGTAATGCGATTGAACAAACTAGTCTTTGAATTCATCGGGGTATGTGTAAATAGCTTTGTTGGTTTTCATCTTACTAAGTAATGGATCGGATAGAAGACTAGCTACAATAAAAGCGATCGCAATTTAGATTATATAAGGACAGTAGTTTTCAATCTTTTACAGATTTTTCCTCAATCCAATCTTTTAAGTTGGACAAGGACTTTAATGATTGCAGTTCAAACTAGTTGAGAGTTTCGGTAAAAGCCTTAATAGTTTGCTGTCCCCTTTGTGGGTTTCCCGTAGTCAAAAAGTCTAAGATCGCGCCCTGAAATAAATGAAATAAAGATAAAGCAGTAGTTTTGTCATTGGTGAGATTAAATAAAGAGTCTATCCATTTTTGGCTCTCACGCTCTAAGAGACTTTGTATTTCTAAGTCTCCTTGCATAGCACGTTGATTTAGCTCCATTGTCAGTTTTAGCAAGCCACCCATCTCTGGTGAAGTCAAATGCTTCCACATCTCAAGCAAGGATTCTGTTAGACTCCCCTGTGGTGACAAGCCTTGAAATGACCATAATTTTTCTCGTAAGCGAGTCTCTAAAAGACTGATGATTTGTTTTTCTAATTCCTGTTTCGAGCCAAAGTGATAAACTAGCATTCGTCCGCTAGTACCTATGTTTTTAGCGATCGCATTAATCCTAAAATCTAACGATCCTGCTTCCATTGCAACCGCTAGACATCTTTCTAAAAGCTCCTCTTTCTTGTGAGGCTCAGTGGGTCGGTTCATAGCTTGACAGTTAACGTAACAACTATTACACTAATAATTAACGTAATGACTATTACACTAACACTATTTATATAGAGAAATCGCCATGAATACGAAAAAGCGAATTAGCTTACTCCTGCTAGGCTTCTTCATCTGGGTAGTAGGAACAGTAGTTTATCGGATGGTGGGTTCGTACTTATTTGAAGCTTCTGTTGCTGAGTACTGGCTCAACGTAATTGTCACAGGTATTTTGTATTCTGCTTTGTGTTTGGGACTGATGAAATGGCACAATCTTGAACAAAAGGATTGGTTACAGGGTGCAATTTGTCTGGCTTTGCCTGGAATGCTAGGTGAGATTCCAATTCTTTCAAGCTTTTCTGAATTGATGAGCAATATGCAGCCCGAAACAGCAGGGCGATATGCAGCCTTTTTGTTTGGAGGCTATGGATCGTTAATTGGCTTTGCTTGGCTAATTTCGGCAAGAGAAATTATACAAAAAACTTAACCAAACAGTACTCAGTAATGGATCCGATAGAAGACTAGCCACACCTAAAAGCGATCGCTTGTTAGTCTTTATTCACAGAATAACGATGAGAATCCAATAGCAAAATCAAAGAGCGTAAATACCATCAATTAAACCCTGACAAACACCAGTTAAAAAATTAAAATCCAAAGTTTCTATGGTATCGCTTGCTTGATGATAATGAGGATTGCGTAAAAAAGCTGTATCAGTAACCATCAAAGCGGAATAACCTCGATCCCAAAAAGGACTATGATCGCTTAATCTAGTTTGTCTAACTAACTTACCACTATTAAACACACCTAACCACTCACAAGGAGTATGTTTACGAATACGACGACTTAAACGAATCAAAGTGGGAATAGTAGTCAAGTTACCCACTAAAGTAATAAAATCTCCCCGTGAAGGATAGAAATATTTTAATACTGGAGGATAACTTTGAGAACCTTCAGTGCGATCGCAATATCCCAACATTTCCAAAGATATCATTAATCGCAGAGGTTGTTTAGCTGCGCGGAGAGCTTCTGCATAAGCAGTACTACCTAGTAAACCCGACTCTTCTAAATCAAAAGCCACCAGACGAAGAGGATATTTAGCTGGTTTAGTAGCAAAAACAGAGGCTAATTCTAACAATACAGCTACTCCTGTAGCATTATCATCTGCGCCTGGTGTTCCTGGTACAGCATCATAATGCGCTCCAATTAAAATTGGTGGTAAATTAGATTGATTTGCTGAAGGAAGATTCAGAATTAAATTTTCATAGCTTTTCCCTTGTACTTGAAATTCATGAGTTTCTACTTCTCCCCATTGAGATAATTCTTGACGAACATATTGCTTAACTAAAAAATGACCCCCCGAAGCAACATAGGGATCTCTTTCTCTAACGATTTCTAATAGATGATTTTTAAGATTTTGCTTTAAGTTCATGGTTAAAAGATGTTCGACTGATAAAAATCGTGCATAGTCTGCCGATAAAATTGAGGCATCCCGACATCAAAATATTGTCCTTGAACTAAATAGCCGACAATTCCTTGTGCTTGTCGCAAGCGATCCAAACAAGTAGTTAGCTGAAATTCTCCTTTATAGCGCAGATTATTGGCAATTTCTGTTTCTAGATGCTCAAAAATTTCTGGTTTGAGGACATACATCCCAAAGACTCCGAGAAAGTCTGATTCTGGCATTCCTGGGACATGAAGATTGGCTTTGGCATATTCTAGGTCAGGCTTTTCATAGAGTTTGGTAACTTCTAAGATTGAATTAGGCTTTTGCCAAACTCCTGTGACGCATCCTGCTTTGTGGATAATCTCTCCAGACATTACTGTTAATCCTACTACGCTGCGATCGCTGTAGTCAAAGGCTGCTAATAACTGTCTTGCACAGGACATTGCTTGGTTACTCTGATATATGTGATCTCCCAAGAGCAGTAAAAAAGGTTCGTTGTTAACCCAAGTTTTGGCACAAAAAACAGCATGACCAAAACCTTCTTGTTGTTCTTGAATCAAAAAAGTAATGCGCTGACCTAATTCTTGCAGATATTGACTATATTCCCGATTTTCTGGGGATAGTTTGGCTAATAGTTCCGCTTTAGGGGGAGCTTGGAAAAATTCTTGAAAAATCTCTACATCATCTTGTTGTACCACAATAGCTACTTCTTCTATACCAGCAGAGATAGCCTCTTCCACAATTTTCAAGATGATGGGTTTGGCTCGACCATCGCGATCGATAATGGGTAAGAGTTCTTTTTTAACAACTTTGGTTGCAGGAAACATTCTAGTACCAAAACCAGCAGCAGGGATTACTGCTTTTTTAACTTGAGACTGGGGGGAAATGGCATTCGTCATCAGAATTTATAGTTAAATTTAAGGCTTGCATTTGTGGGAAATCTCGCTCAATAATAGCGATCGCTCTTTTTTGACTTTCTCGATCTTTAGCCACTAATTGGGCTGTACCATCTCCTTGAGAGCCTACACCTTTTCCACCAAAAATAAAAGGCTGAAGGGCTGGATGGGTTAGTAAAAGGTGGAGTAGGGGGGCTGTCAATTGGTCGGGACAAGCTGGAATCATAAGGCGATCAAATTCTGCTTGAATTTGATTCATCAAAGTTCCTAGAAGTTTAGCATCTCCTTGCTTAACTGCTGTTACAGCTTGCTGGATAAATTGGGAGTTAATCTGACCAAGATATTGCTGAACATTTTGCTGAATTTGATTTTTAGCAATAGGATAACAACTATTTAGGTCACTCAGAATTTTTTGTGTGTCTTTACTCCCTCCTAAATCCACAATGACTAAAAATAACTCTTGTTTTACCCTTAACTCTTCAAGTTCTACTAAATCACCATCAAAAGTCATTAAGATTGGTTTATTCCCAAAAGCACAAGCCTGATCCATTCTGCCACATTGACTAGGAGTATTTCTCTCTCCAAGATAGGCGAGTTCCATTTCTTCGCGAATGGTTAGATTTAATTTATATAGACGATTAAAAGCCCTTGCAATCAGTACACAAATTGCTGCACTAGAAGATAATCCCTTTTGAATTGGTAAATCCGTTAGATAGTTATAAATTTCCAGTCCCCCAACCTTATATTTAGTCAAAATTTGATAAGCTGTTCCAGCAATATAACTAGCAAACCCTCCTTTTTTGGCTTTATCTAAAAGGACAGTGGGTTTCATCGGTAATCTAATAGGTTGATGCTTACTGCCATCATTGAGAGTTGCCTGAAACATCAAATTCTGGGGATGATGTTTAATATTGGCGTAAATCCCCTGATTTGTCCCGACGATTAGAGCATAACCCTTTTCAATTTTAGGATTGATGGTGCGATATGTTCCAGCCCAATCAGTATGTTCCCCAAACATACACAGGCGACCTGGTACAAAAATTCTCATAAAATAGCAAGTGAACTATCTTTCTAATTGATGAGCTTGACTAAATAACAAATTATCTTATCAAACCCGATCGTTACTTATTATACCTGCTACAATAGTAATATATGAGTAGGTATAATCGTGAAATATGTTACGCCCAGAGAAGCCTCCCAACGCCTTGGAGTTGCCATCAGCACTCTTAGACGGTGGGACAAAGAAGGGAAAATTAAGTCAATTAGAACTCCAGGAGGTCAAAGAAGGTTCTGCATCGAAGAGTACGAAGAGACAGAAAAGCCCGTTGTGCTGTATGCAAGAGTCTCTACCAATTCCCAAAAAGATGACTTATCGCGACAAATTGAGTTTTTACAATCAAAATATCCAAAAGGAGAATTGGTTAAAGAGATTGGAAGCGGACTCAATTTTAAACGGCGAAAACGGCTCTCTATACTGGAACGAATATACTTTGGCGATATCTCAATGCTTGTCGTCGCCTATAGCGACCGACTCGTTAGATTCGGATTTCCCCTTATTGAATGGTTGTGCCAACAAGGTGAATGCCAACTCGTGGTTCTCAATGAACGCAAACTCTCTCCAGAGCAAGAACTCGTTGAGGATATACTCTCCATCTTACATTGCTTCTCTAGTAGGCTATACGGATTGGGAAAATATCGAACCCAAGTCGAAAAAAACATACAAGAAAAAACCTCGCCACCAGACGAAAAAGTTGACACCAAACAGTGTCAAGAAAATCAGGGTGTATCCGTGTAAAGACTTACATCGTATTTGGAAACAATGGTTGGCAGCTTACCGTTGGATATACAATTGGACAATGGCTCAGTTAAAAGCAGGAAACTTTGATAGTGCCTACACTTTACAGTCGCGAGCCAGGTCCGCAGAACGCCCAGAATGGGTCAAACAACTTCCAGGTCATCAACTACAAGAGGCTGTATCGGATGCAGTAGATGCTTACAACCAAGCCAGAAAGAATGGTGGTGATGGTAACTTCAAATCTTGTCGGGCTTATTCTCAAGTAATTAAATTCAAAGTTGGAAACTTTAAAAATGGGACTTGGTATCAAAGAACCACTAAAAATCTACAATTTAAATCAAAACAAGTAATTCCAGTTGAATGCGCCTATGGTACTCAGTTGGTTTATCAAAAAGGGAAATGGTATGGTTGCTTTCCCGAATATATTGAAATTGCTCCAACAAATCGAGAAAGAGTAATTGCTTTAGACCCTGGAATTAGAACGTTTTTGACGGGATACGACGGAGAAAATGTTTTAGAAGTTGGCAAGAAAGATATCGGACGAATCAATCGATTATGTTCGCATCTTGACCGACTAATGAGTAAAATATCTCTGTCAAAATCGAAACGTCAAAGATATAAACAACGTCAGGCAGCGACAAGAACTAGAGAAAAAATCCGCAACTTAATTAAGGATTTACACAATAAAGTAGCATCTTTTTTAGTTTATAACTACAAAGTAATTTTCTTGCCAACATTTGAATCAAGCCAAATGGTATTGAAGCAAACAAGAAAAATAAAAGCTAAGACTGCAAGAAATATGCTGACTTTTTCTCATTATAAATTTGCTCAACATTTAACTCAAATGGCAAACAGGAAAAATTGCTTAGTGATTAGATGTAATGAATCTTATACTTCTAAAACTTGCCCTGAATGTGGAACTATTCACGAAAAATTAGGTTCGTCAAAATATTTCAAATGCCCTAATTGTGATTATCAATCTGGACGTGATTTAAACGGCGCACGAAATATTATGATTCGTGCAATGAGAGCAACTGCCTTTACCATTTCTGGTAATGCTATACATTTGATGAGCGATATATAGCTTTGATCAGGTTAAATGTTGCACATAAGGTTTGGAACAAGTCTATCAAGCAAGAGCAAGCTATTGATCATATAGGAGTTCCAAAGGTAGTAGTCCAGTAGCTATTGTAGTTAACAGAACCAGTATCATTGGCTAAATATTCGTAACCGACACCAATTTCAGTCAAGTCAGAGTTAAGAATATTAGCACGATGCCCTGCACTACCCATCCATGCTTCTACAACTGCTTCTGGAGTTTGATATCCCGCAGCAATATTTTCGGCAGCAATTGAATATTGATAGCCTGTATCCCGAATGCGATCGAAAGGTGAAGAACGATCAACCCCATAATGACTAAAGAAATCATCATTAGCCATGCTTTCGGTATGTACTTGGGCAGCCTGAGATAATTGACTATCTATTTGCAGAGGATCTAAACCAGCTTGTGTTCGTTCAACATTGATTAGCTCGACAACTTGATTGATAAAATCAGGATTCATATTTTCCTCTATTAGCATCAAAAATAAAAATAACGAATGGATGTAAAAAAGCGGGTAACATGGGTGTGATATTCTAACCATACAAAGAGCGATGTCCAAGTGTGCAGTGCTTTCTGGTACGACACACCAGCAGATAGAAAAGCTCGTTTTAATAAAGAGAATTGGCAGAGATGGGGTCAACCGTTTGGAAAGCTCTAAGGCGATCGATCGCTCTAACCGAGAAATTATCGGAGTTAGGATTTTTCTACAGAAGGACTTGAAACCCTAAAATCACGAGGGTTAATTAATATTAAATACATAATCCGTATCATAAGTACGGACGTACAGTTTATTACCTTTTTGAATAATATAATCAGGTGCAGTTTTTAACTTTATCTGCTGTAAAATGCTGCCTGTATTTTTATCGATTAAATAAAGATAGTCTGGCTCGGCGGTGAAACCATAACCACAGATAATTACGCTATCGATCACGACAAAGTTATTAGCATTACATACTAAAGGTTGGCTGCGCCAGAGTATCTGGTTAGTATTGCGGTCAAGGGCGGTCAGATAGCCATTCATCCCATTAGAAGATTTGGCGTAAGTATTGTGGCTATGAGAAAAATATAAAATATTATCTTCAGGAATTACCCAATTAAGAGTTTGATTAATATATGGGCGATCGCTCTGTTGGAAATTAGGAGAAAGAGTATAATTACTAAAATCGTAGACCTGAGTAATTTTATTTTGTTTTAAATCGTAAATTAATAAATATTGACTTTCAGCAAAGTTTTTCCCATAGATCAAAAACTCTTCATCGGCGTAGCTGATCGCTTTGACTAAAATATTATCTCGAAAAGTTTTAGGAAGGTTTCTGGGAACATTTCCAGATATTTGTCGAAAAGGATTTGGTACTTGATAGGTAGGTAAAGCTAAATTATTATTCTCAAACCACGCGGAATCATCAGTGATTTGATTAGGATTTACCGATAATAAAGTTAGATTTACTGGACTGGGTTTGATACTAATATTAGCAGGTGCATTTTGGCTAAAAGGAGGCGTTCCCAACTGTAATACATTAAGACTATCTAAATTATCATTGGACGTTCCTAAACTATCAGCCAAAGTAATAGAACTATAAAATTCTCGATTTGTTAACTGCAAAAAAGGCAGAAAATGTACGCTAATGAAAGTGGTCAGAGCAACAACTGTCCGTAAAATAGTAGCTTTTTTGAAAAAAAATCTAAAACCTTGATTCACGATTGAAACTAAAATATAATTCGCTAAAATTTATTATTCAAAGACGAATCAGGCGTATTGAAGTTGCCGAAATTTATAATTATTGTTCTTTTACTTGATTTAAAATTCAATTCGACTGTTTGCGATCGCACTTTTTGTAGCTGTGAAACTCATTTCATAAACAATTCAATACTCAATACATTGTCCGAAACAAAAGTCTAAAATTTCTGAGTTATTAGCAATAGGATATATCGCTTCAGCAGAATTGTTTAAGTTGTCTCCATCACTGCTAACTACCACTAAATCTAAGCTATTATAGTTCAATTCTGCTTCAAAACGTAGTCCATTCCCAATTTCTGTGTTGATTAACTCAATACCATCATTATCAAGGGTTTGGCTTTCAAACTGCACAATCTCAAAACGATCTCCTACTGAAAGTTGGTTTTGGAATGTTTCATCAACTCGAATTTCATATCTACCCCCAAGATGGGCATTTCCGCTATCGCTAGTAGAGGAATTAATCTTTTCAATAACCAATTGGTCGAATTGACTACTACTTTTAATATCAATGTAGTGGGTAGTATTATCGGATTCAACATAATCGCCTTTAATCTTAATTGTTCCGACATCCCCATCAGCTAGACCAATATTAATGTTGGCTGCATCAAATTCAACTGGATTATAAGAAGAACTAATTGTTCCTTCCCCTGTAACAAAACCACCCACAAAATTTAGTACATTCCAACTTGAGACAGAACTATTATTTAAGCGAAGACTACCTGAAGTTTGGGTGAATTCTTCTTTGAATAAGAGTGTTCCTTGTTGAATGTTAAGTTCACCACCATCATTTACAAAATCAACTTCAACATCACTAGTACCAGTATCGAGTTTATTAAAAATTCCCTTGTTGATAAAACTAGAATTCTCAGAAGAACTTGCAGTAATTTCTCCTTGACCAAAATCAAATGTACCTTGTTCTGAGTTTTCCAGAGTTGCATTGACAAGAGTAACTTCGTTGTAGCCTAATAATTTGACTTCACCTTGGTTTTGGAAATCAGATTCTATTCTTCCGCCTGTAATAGTAAATTTTCCTTCGTTGCGGTATCCTATTCCTTCTAGTTCCCCTGAAAAATCTAGTATGTTGTTTCCATTAAAAATCAGACGGTTAGTTTCAGTGACGATCTTCGCTGCAATTCTGAGAGTACCTTCATTGTCAATACTGCTACCGCCAGTAAAGGTAAAAGGTAAATCTTCTGTGCCATCATCTAAGACTAAAGTTGCATTCTGATCAATTTTAATCAGTCCCCTTTGATTTCCCCCTTCTGTCAGGGTTAATTTTCCTGCTGCTACTTCTAAAGTTCCACTATTGTTAAAAGCAACACCGACAGTTAAGTTATTATTTTTTGTCTTGCGGAATATTCCTGCATTATTAAAGCTACTACTATCTCGAAGACTCGACCAAACTTTAATCTCTCCTCCTTCCATCTCAAATTCTGCATCAGTTTGGTTATTGAGAGTACCCCCTTTAAACCATAAAGTCCCTCCTTCCATCACCATAGAATTAGAATTATTGAGAGTACTTTCTAGATAGGTTAAGCCATTAATAGTAAATGTACCTGTATTAGTAACTGAACCAATACCAGCTATAGTTCCCCCTTCCCAAGTTGTTTCTCCAGATATCATCAAGTCATCTAAGGCTTCTAAGGCAATAGCATCAGAGTAAGTTCCTCGACCGATTAGAATCAAGCCCTTATTATCAAAAGTTGTGGCTTGAAATTTATTAGTATCGCCATCAAGAAAGCCTTTCTCTCCAGTTATCTCAAGGGTTGCACCAGAAGCAATTTGGATCTGACTGTTGGTGTTGAAACTTCCTCCCGAAAGAGCAAGTTTTCCCGATTGAATATCTAATAAACCATTATTTTCTAAAAATACTTCCAAAGTGGAACGACTGCCATCAGTTGTTTGTAAAACCCCTTGATTAACTAATTTATTTTCCGTTTGAGGATTCAACTCAGTAATTGTGGGATTACCATCGCCAAGGGTAATAGTTGCTTCTTCAATATTGGTAAGCTGATTACTAAGATAAACTCTACCACCTGCAATCAATAAATTATTTTCATTGATAAATTCTTTGACACCAATTTCATATCGGACTCCATTCTCGTCAAGAGTTAAATTTCCTTGATTAATAACGGTACCTTCCCCAGAAAACTGCGTACCAAAAGCATCATCTCTCCAGAGGATTTCCCCTCTTAAAAATAGCTGGTCGTTAATGACATAATGTCCCCAATGAAAATTCAATCTCCCATTATTAACAATTTCGGTGTTGGTAAATTCAAACCTATTATCGGTAAAATTTAACTGAGTATTTTCTGATATTAAATATGTGCCATTTTCATTTTTGCCACCCCCATAAAATCTCAAATCACCAGTTTTAACATCTACAGTACCATAGTTATTAAAAACAGTTTCAATATTTCCCGCTTTACTACCTGTCTTGGTAAATAACCCCGTACTCCAGTTATTTATTTCACCATCCCCAAGAACCCGACTCCCACCTAAATTACTATCCAAGTGATAGGTTTGATCGTTGAAAATAACCTTTATCTCAGCACCATCTTCTACTAAAAAATTATACGTACCGTGATTATCAATTTTGCCACTTTCAGTTAATTCAAGATAAATATAGCCCCGTGAATGCTCTATAGTTGCACCAACTTCATTAACTAATTTTAGTTCTACAGTATGTTCATAATATTCATCAAGAAAAACGGGAATACCACCTGTTAACTCTGGGGGAATTGCTTGTCCTGTAGCTATCCTAAAAGTACCATGATTAACAATCTTACTGTCAGTATCAGTACCACGCAAAAAACTAAAACCTACAAGTTCTCCCCAAATTATTTCGTTATAAAAATCTAGAGTATTTTCTACTTCTATTTTTGTACCCGAACCGCCAAATTGAATATTGCCTAGATTATTCTCAAAACTAACATTATCTCTAAAAAGATGACTGCCTCCATTGAATCTAATTATGCTTGGTTGAGAGTTACCCTCATCATCAAAATAGTTGGTAGTGATAAATTCAGTTTCTTGATAGGTGCTATTATCACCACTGAGTGCTAAAGTTCCGTATGCTGCTTCAATAATGCCGTTATTATCCTCAACAGAAACAGCAATTTCACTATAGTCTCCATAACCTTGAATGTTTCTGATAGTACCTGTGTTGATCAACCTATCACCATAAAAATTATTGGTACTTAGATGTCCATCGAGATCGGCGGAATAGCCTGCATCAATGGTTACATCATAGATAATTAAATCATCAGCCAATCCTCCTTCTAGAGCTTGTGGTAAACCGTAAGTTGAACCATGAAGCTTATAAAGTCCTTCATTGGTAAGAGTTCCACTCTTAAAGAATAATCCTGGGGCTTTATGCTCAATTGTTCCCAGGTTAACTAGATTTGCTTCTAATTCTCTGGTGGTATCACTAGCTAAACCTTCAATGCTAAATCTACCCGTAGCAGGATTAATAAATGTATCCCCTTGTAAAGTACCAAAAGTTAACAGAGTAGTGCGATCGCCAAAAGTAACGGTATCTTCTGCATAGAGTTGGCTACCAATTTCTAATACACCATTACCACTGATAGTAGTATTATTGAGACGGTAAGTGCGATCGCCATGATCTCCTGAATCTTCTCCTAAAACTATTATTCCATCGCGATCGATAATAATTTCACTATCAAATATCTCTCCTCCTTCAGTAAATTTGAGAGTGCCATTTTTGACTAAAATCTTTCCATTATTGCTATTTACTTGAACATCAATAGTCCCTGTATCGGTTGTGCTTTTCTCTAATGTGCTATTAGATAAACTAAAAATACTATTTTCATTGGGAACACGAGTCAAAAGTGAACCACCTTTGATCTCATAAACAGAGTCAGCTAAATTATTAATCTCCGAACTGTAGAGATAAACTAAACTTAGATTTTTTTGAATAATTGTGTTGTGGTTATTTAATGTAGCATCCCGAAATTCAACAACACTGTCTTCAATAGTCAACAAGCCATCATTATCGAATATCCCTGTTAATGTGCCATCCCAGAGATAACTATTGCCATTAAGCTCCGCTACACCATTAACAATGAAATGGGGCTTATCAGAAGCATAATTAGAACTGCCGAGAGTAAAGGTATCATTTAAGGTGGCATTTTCAACCGTTAAACTACCTTCTCTTAGATTAAATTTTTCTGCACTAGTAAAGTTTCTAACTACTGTATCTCCCCGATTATGAGTTGTGTTAATTTCTCCAACCACATCAATCAATACATCATCTTCGGGGTTATTTTGAGGAACAATACCATCTAACCAGTTATTACTATCATCCCAAAAACCACTATTAAGATTTGTCCAAGTTAGTATGCTCATAATTTAAATCACTTCCTTACAAGCTAGATAAACCTGAGTTGGACTTTCTGCTTTTAATCTCTTCAACTCCAGACTATCTAGGCTTTGAGGCTCAATGACTGTGATCCAATTCCAATTATACTAAATCTGATTAACACAACCCACTTTGAAACTAGGAGCTAGTCAACCAATGATAGTTAGTTAAATCTTTAATTTTTTTCTTAATATTATTAAGAGTATTACAACGCTTTATTAAGATTTCTTCAATCGAATTGATCGTTTCAAAGTTTTGATTAACTAACGTTTCTTATACTGAGGAGACTTAATATATCTAGGTAAAGAACCCAAATAGATCGATTTTGTTGTGAAGTCTCCTTCGGGAGCTATTGTTGATCTACTTAGAGATACTTTCTTAGCAGAAGCAAAACTTTTAAGAAGTACCTTTAAACAAGCCTTGAGGACGGATAAACAGAATCAACACCATAATAAATAAAGCTACTCCCAACTTATATTCTGAACCCAAAAACGGAATACTAGTACTCAACTCTTGGGCGACACCAATAATTAACGCTCCAGCGATCGCACCATAAACATTACCAATTCCTCCTAAAATTACTGATGCAAACATGGGTAAAATCAGAAACCAACCCATATTAGGTCTTACTGCGGTAATTAAGCCATAAATTCCCCCTGCTAGGGCGGTTAAAATTCCTGTAATAATCCAAGTCCACAGTACAACTCGTTCTACATTAATCCCTGATACTCTAGCTAGGTCTATATTATCTGCTACGGCTCGCATAGCTTTACCCACTTTGGTTTTTTGTAAGAGAAAATGTAGCGCAGTGATGGCAATTACCGCTAAAACAATTCCCACTACTCGATAATAAGCAATTCTTAAATCTCCTACTTGAATCGCTTGTACCACAGGAAGGTCATAAGATTGATTGTTAAACTAAGCCATCTCGTCACCGAGACGACTCGTCTTCAGAACGCAGCATGAGACTTTCACCTCACTGCGCTCCTCTGCTATCAGGTTCTTTATGAATACCCAAACCGTTGAGTAAGGTTGGCATATCATCCACCCAACCCCAGTTCAAATTGTTAAACTGAAATTGAATTTTTGACCATTCCTTTTCAGCTTTATATCGCTTTATAACCCGTAGGTCACTTTTGGTTTTGATGTCGTGGCAATGCCTGTGAAGGAGTTGTGTGTTATCTTTTTTACTATTACCACCAGCAGCCCTGGGGGTAACATGGTCGATTTCTATTATGTCTCCTTCACTGAAAGGAAGTTTACACCAATTACACTTTCCATCCTGTTTTTTAAGTAGTTTGGATACTGAGTTTTTGATTTCTGGATGTTTGGACATCCTTTTACCCCAGTAAAGTGTATCTCCATCAAAAGGTGATTTATTACCTTTTACTTTGACATGGCGTTGAATGGCTGTTTGTTGATGTTTTATCAGTTCGTGGTTATTCCCTTTATACTGAGTAGCGAATACCCAGTTATCTTTTCCTACCGTTTTCCAATATTTATCAGATACCCAATATTTACCTTTATTAGGATGTCTTCTGTCAGCCCATCTGCGTATTCTTAGATATGTTAAATTATCTAACTTAGAAAAGATTTCTTTACTACACACAGTTTTAAAATAATTGCACCAACCCCTAATGATGGGGTTTAACTCTTTAATGAGCTTTGTTTGAGGTGCTGCATTAAACCGATTGATTGTTTCTGATAATTTGTTGTAGTGTTTTTTGACACTATCATCAGATGGCTTAATGATGGTTTTAAAACCAAGTAATTTACCTTTGGTGTTTTTCCCAGACTGATGTTTCCCTACTTCGTACTGTCTGATATTAAAGCCTAGGAAATCAAAACCTGGTTTATTATCATCCAATTCATTTAAGGTATGCACCATCCTAGTTTTACTTGACTTTAATTCCAAGTCAAATTGGGTTAACCATTCACAGATTATCTTTTGACACTGCTTTAATACTTCCAAGTTTTCATGGAAGATTACAAAATCGTCAGCATATCGAATAAGTGATGCGCCTTTGACTTGTTTTATTCTGTTCTCCATTCCGTGTAAGGCTATGTTACTTAATAGCGGGGAAATAACACCTCCCTGGGGTGTGCCTTGTTGGTTTGGAGTTCTTTCATGTTTGGTAAAGTCGCAGATATCCGCTTTTAGCCAGGCTCGGATTTGTTTCCTTATTTTAGGAAAAGTGTTTAACTTGGCTAAAAGTTTTTGATGGTTAATGCGGTCAAAACACTTACTAATGTCGGCATCAAGTACAAATTTTGGTTTAGACTTGATATGGTTAAATATTGCTCCAATAGCATCGTGTGCGCTCTTTCCTGGTCGGAATCCGTAGGAGTTATCCTCAAAGAGTGCCTCCCATTCGGGTTCTAGGGCAGCTTTGACTAATGCTTGTACTGCCCTATCGCGCATTACAGGAATACCCAGGGGTCGCTCTTCTTTTCTTCCAGGTTTGGGAATCCATACCCTTCTGATGGGTTGAGATTTATCCCCTATTTTTAAATTGTTTGCGAGTTGAAGACGTTGTTTGGGTGTAAGGGATTTAACCTTGTCCACGCCAGCAGTCTTCTTGCCTTGGTTATCCTGACTGACCTTTCTGACAGCTAACAAACGGTTGTAATAAGAATTGATGAGGGTTTTTTGTAGCCTTCTTCCTTTCTTAACATCACCACTGGCATAGGCTCGGTAGATTCTCTTTTGCATCTTGAACACAGCTTTTTGGATTTTACGCCAGTTGATTGTGTTCCATTCCACAGTATTTAGGAGGGGCTGTGGGGCGAATTTAGTTCGCCCCTTTATAAGCCCCGTTTTTAAATCTGTCTTAGACATATTCAATGCTACTTAATCACTACTATCCTGAAAACAGTGGGTACGTCGGCGAGGGGCTGTCTTTTGAGGTCTCCTCAAAAGCTTGTACGCCCCGTATATCCTTGGAATTACCCTTCTTTTCCTTTGTTTCAGAAAAGCAATACTCGTTAATTCGAGTTAAGGCGTTAGCTTTTTACCCAATCCTTTTCCTCTAATAACCTCCATTTCTAGAGAGGTTGCATCTTGGTTGATTACTCTGGATTATTCGACCATTCCAGAGAGTTATTAGAGGTTTTCCTCGTTCCAAATACTCTGTTGATATGAATCTTTAGGATGCGTCTGTTCACCGACTGCGATTAGTGCTGGTTATCTACTTATAGATTAGATAACAATCATATGCAGTATTGCCATTTTGGCTATAGCTTGACAGGGTTGATTTAGCTATTTACTAATTACGATGATTAAGACTATTACCCATCCACCGACCGCGATTGGTGTTGGTTATTTACGGTAGTACGTAAATAACAATCTTGCGCGGTATTGCCTTTTGGCTGTAGCTTATCAGGGTTGATTTAGCTACTTCTGGATTACGGCGGTGAGGTGCTTTGAGCGTTGCGCCCTATCCTTGGAATTCTTGCTAGGGGATATCCGAAACAACCTTTACAGATATTGCCCCGTTTAACCCCGCTTTACCGATTGATGACCAGTCGCTACAGTAGGGGTTACGCTTTTACTCCCAACACCGAGAGAGAAGGACTTGAAGATTTACACTTTTATTAATATTTAGCTACCTTATTACAGGCTTTCTCACCTTCATAGAGTATTTAGTTATCATGGTTCAATTTGACTTGTTAAAAATTGTTAATTTCTTAACTTTCCTTAACATATGTCTCCTTAATCCAGGCTAGAACTACGTACTTTACAGTACTTTTGTTCTAAACGAGTCGCACACTACCACCCCAGATGAATAAAATAGCACTACGGAGAAATAAGGCTAACCCAATAGAGATAATAATTAGGGTTGTAGAATTAGCACGGCGATCGCGCATGGGTTTCCAGAGGAGCAATTCTGCAATTAGCATTCCTATTATCGTGCCAGCAGCCCCTAAAATCATTGCTAACCAGATATTTACGCCGTTGATATTGGCTAACCAAGTTAGATAAGCACCTAAAGTCATAAAATCCCCGTGGGCAAAATTGGAAAGGCGCAAAATACCGTAAGTTAAGGTTAAACCGATCGCTGCTAGAGCTAAGATACTACCGATGGCAATGCCGTTAAAAACCAGTTGAAGATCCATATCTTATTAGTTACAGATAGCACTAAATATGACTAAATATTAAATATAAAATCTTTGACGGGATCTAGATACATTAGACCTATGCCCAAAAGTAAACTTTTCATTTAAAGCTACGAGCTTTTAGCTATGAGCTTTTAGCTTGGATATTGCAAACAATTTTATCCCAAGGAAGAGAAATTAATGTTTGACTCCAGAGTTAGCGGTATTTTACTCCATCCCACTTCTCTACCTAGTCCTTTTGGTATTGGTGATTTAGGGACTGGTGCTTATGATTTTATTGACTTTCTTGCCAATGCTGACCAGCAAGTATGGCAAATTTTACCTCTTGGTCCTACTGGTTATGGTAATTCTCCCTACTTATGCTATTCTGCTTTAGCTGGCAATCCTTTACTTATTAGTCCAGAAAAGTTACTGGAAGACGAGTTATTAACTCCCGAAGATGTAGCTGAGTTACCAGAATATCTCGACTACAAGGTTGATTACGATCTGGTTATCGGGACTAAAATACCACTCCTCAAAAAAGCTTGCGATCGCTTTAAAAACCAAGCGACCCCCAAACAACTCCAATCTTTTCAAGAGTTTTGCGATCGCCATGCTGATTGGATAGATGATTATGGTTTGTTCATGGCGTTAAAGGAGCATCATCAAGGACAAAGCTGGAATCAATGGGATGAAGATATTGCTACACGTAAGCCAGAAGCAATGGCAAAGTGGGCAGCAAAGCTAGAAAATGAAACATTTTTCCATAAATTTACTCAATACGAGTTTTTCCGTCAGTGGCAAAACTTAAAAAAATACACTAACGAAAAAGGAATTAAGATTTTTGGTGATATTCCGATCTATGTGGCTCATGATAGTGCAGATGTCTGGTCTCATCCCGATATTTTCTGTTTAGATGAAGAAACTGGCGCAGCAGCATTGATGGCTGGTGTACCCCCAGATTATTTCAGTGCAACAGGTCAATTATGGGGGAATCCTGTATATGACTGGGAAGAATTAGAAAAAACTGATTTTAAATGGTGGATCAAAAGAATTGAAGACATCCTAGAATATGTTGATGTTATTCGCATCGATCACTTTCGGGGTTTTGAGTCATTTTGGGCTGTCCCTGAAGGAGAAACCACCGCTATGAAAGGAAAATGGATTGAAGCGCCAGGAGAGGCTTTCTTTACCCTACTCAAAGAAGATTTAGGAGAATTACCCATTGTGGCGGAAGATTTAGGGGTGATTACTCCCGAAGTAGAAGCCTTGCGAGATAAGTTCGATTTCCCTGGAATGAAAATTCTCCACTTTGCTTTTGATTCTGACCGCGCTAATCCCTTTTTACCTTTTAACTATGTCAACCATAACTGTGTAGTTTATACAGGGACTCATGATAATAATACTACCTTGGGTTGGTTTTATGAGCGATCGCCTGAAGACCAAGCTAAAGTTATAGATTATTTAGGTTGTTTGTGTCCTGAAGGTATCCACTGGGGTCTAATTCGTCTCGCTATGGGTTCAGTAGCTAATACTGCTATTTTCCCTCTACAAGACATCTTAGGCTATGGTGGTGATACCAAAATGAACACCCCTTCTACTGTAGAAGGTAACTGGGAATGGCGTTATCGAGGAGATGTTTTATCAGAAGGATTGAGTGGACATCTCAAGTATCTCACTTATCTTTATGGCAGAATGCCAATTGCTTCAAAATAAAGTCAGTAGATCACAAACTTATCGGTGAAGGTAGGGTGTAGGGCACCGAAGGAGACTTCATTACAAAACCGATACGGACATCTTACGGTAAGCCGTGCTCCCGCTCACCCGTGTCCTCCTCTTTTGGGTTCAATATCTAGATATATTAAGTCTCCTCCCGGGGGGTGTGGGGTGTAGGGCTTCAACAATCCGCGCGAAAGAGGTCAGCGCACCAGCAACTTAATATGAAAAGTGCGACTTGCGCGCAGACAGACCCAGTCTCCACCATAACCTTTTAGATCTACTGAAAGTAGCAATAGTTGCAGCCCTTACTGACTTTGTTGAACTCACATTTTACGAAAACGGGACTGGCGCGATTTGAACGCGCGACCTAGTGCTTCAGATTGGTGTGAGTTTCCTCACTCTCTGGACTATTCCTTCACCTTGGACTAATATTATTAGTCTTTAGGTGGTGGCCGTTATGTTGTAAGTGCTGCTCAAAATCAGTCTTTATTGCTGTTTGCTCCTTACAACCAGTCTCTGCACCTTCTCCACCACAGCAAATGGAGCTTGGCTCAAGATTACCCTATCTTTAACAGACTTAGGCTTCCTTGAATTTGACCACATTCACTCATGAAATTTCTTTCATGGTGCCCGATAAAATCAGGAGGCACTTGCTCTATCCTGCTGAGCTACAGCCCCTTAAAATTGTTGAATAACAAGATCTAAAATACACCATAGAGTTTAATCGTTAAAGATACTGGCAAAAATTAATTTTGTATAAAAAACTTTACTTAATTAATAAATATTGCAACAAAGAATAATATCTGCTTTACCTGAAACAATAAAATTATTGTCAATTTAGCATCATTAAAATAACAGGAGAAATCAATTTTGGCTTATTCTACTTTATTGGCTGTCGCCTCTTCCGTTCCCTCTACCGTAGAGTGGAGTCCCAAAGTAGCAATTGTAATGATCATCTGCAATATTATTGCTATTGCTTTCGGCAAATACACAATCAAGAACATCAGTGCTGAACCTGCTTTACCTTCTCCAACTTTTTTTGGTGGTATGGGTTTACCTGCACTTCTAGGTACTACTAGTTTGGGTCATCTTCTGGGCGTAGGAGCTATCTTGGGTCTAGCAAGTGTAGGCGCACTATAAACATTATTTATTTTTAATCGGGTGAGTTTATCAGATTCACCCTGTCTTTGGGCTCAATTTGGCGAGCGCCAAATTGAGCTATTTTGACACAGTATGCTTATTTTTATAGTCTGGGTCGTCAGACTTCGTCTGTATAGCATTAGGTTTTAGCCTATCAGCTATAAGTATGTTTTGATGAGACGGATAATTGATTTCATATTGTTCTAAAGCTTTTTTATAGATATTTTTACCATTGCTAAAATGCAAGAGGTCTATTATGCTCACAAGACTTATACAACCATCTTGAAAAAGCTGCAAACTTTAACTAAGAACGAATACCTCAAAGACGCGATTACCAAAGAAATCGAACAATATCGTTCCGTAGGAAACAACTAGAAGGGCATATTTCTATTCCCCAAATTGCGCCTATGCTTTCTATCAAACTGGGTCATAAGCATGGATTACAGGGCATACAGCGGAAATTTACTGAATATTTAAAGTACTACAATTTTTGGAGTCTTGCTTATGCTCGAATATCTCTTGTCGCGACAATTTTCCGACCACCAATAATTTATTTAATACACGAAGCCATCTACTGAAAAATGGAAAGTACCCAAGACATTATTGTCGCCTAATCTATTGGACTCATTCTGACTAATTTAGCCACTTTATCTGATTTAACCGATTTCTCAATCCCAGAGACTTGAATCCTCCGAATATAAGATGCGATCGCGCTTAACCTAAATCCTTACCTTTCCCAGGAAAATCTCTAGATTATTTTTGGTCATTAAGATAAAATTGTCTTAATTAAGTAATCTATCTATAATTTTTATTAGCTTTTTTTTTACTTTTTTATGATTAATTAAATCTAGCTATTAATAGCTTGAGTAGCTGTTTAAGTCAAATTACTTTGATACAAAGTAATGTTAAAGATAGCTGTAAGCCTTAAGGGAAAAGTCTGGTAATTATTGACACTATCCATGAAATTAGAAAATTTACAGACAGAATTTAAATCAATTAAATCTTTAAAAGTATTTAATCTAGATCGATTACTCGAAAAATCTGAGCAATATAAAAGAAGAGGATAGATATTATCCCAAGGTTTAGCATTGTAATAGTAATGATTCTCTGTCCGTATATTATTGACTATTTTGCCACAAGTTTTTTACAGTTTTCCTCATAAAATTATTCAGTAGTGTTCCTAATGTTATCCACTTTTATAACTTTTGATTCTCTTCTAATGGTGCTTGATAAAAAATTAATTGAGATCGATGAATACCCTTTAAATACTGTGGAAGGCTTGCTGTTAAAAGGAATTTTAGAAGATTTAAGTTATAGTAAAATTAGTCAAAAAGAAGATTATAGTCCAGCTTACCTCACCAATGTAGCTGCACCCAAACTATACAAAAAGCTTTCTAAATTATTTGGTAAAAACGTTACGAAAAAAACCTGTCGCCTATTAATAGAGTCTAAGATTGGAGGTACATCTAGTAGATTACCTACTTATCCTAGTGGTGCAGTACCTCTAAACTCTCCTTTTTATATTGAACGTCCACCAGTAGAAGAGCAAGTTTATGAAGAGATTAGCAAACCAGGAGCTTTAATACGAATCAAAGCCCCAAGAGAAATGGGTAAGACTTCATTACTGCTAAGAATTTTAAATCATGGTGTTAATCAAGGCTATCGGACAATTACTATTAATTTTGAACAAATTGACTGTGCTATTCTGAGCGATTTAGACCGTTTTTTACGCTTTTTCTGTGTTAGTGCTACTCAGCAACTCAATCTTGAATCAAAACTTGAGGAATACTGGGATGATGATATTGGTAGTAAAGTCAGTTGCAGTCTCTATTTCCGATGCTATCTTCTTGAACAGATAAACTCTCCTCTAGTCTTAGCATTTGATGAATTAAATCAAATTTTTGAACATCCGCAAGTAGCAAAAGATGTTTTACCTCTATTTCGTTCTTGGTATGAAGATGCCAAAATAACACCGATTTGGCAAAAAGTACGTTTGATTGTGGTACATTCAACAGAAGTTTATATTCCCCTGCAAATTTATCAGTCTCCTTTTAATGTTGGCTTACCTATTCAATTAAAAAGCTTCAATCTTAATCAAGTAAAAAAGTTAGCCGAACAATATCAATTAGATTGGCGATCAGGGGAAGAAGTGCAACAATTAATAAACTTAGTTGGTGGTCATCCTGCACTTATTCAAATTGCTTTATATCATCTTAGTCGTCAAGAAATTACCCTAAAAAAAGTATTACAAACAGCTTCAACTCCTGAAGGTATTTATCATCATCATCTACATCGTCAGTGGTTGACTTTACAACAAGAACCCGAATTAGCTGAGTTTTTTAATCTTCTCCTTCAAAGTAATCAACCTGTAAAGTTAAAGCCAATTGTTGCCTATAAGTTAAGTAGTATGGGATTAATTAAACAGATAGGTAATGAAGCAGTAGTCAGTTGCCAACTTTATCAGGATTATTTTACTCAGAATTTTATTCAGATAGATTCAACAACTAAACTGTGATTTGGCAATTGTGACCGTAAAATAAAGTCAGCGTAACTTTTTTTATTTTTCTTGCCTCCTCTTAATTTAAGATCTTTCCAATTCAATCCTGATGACAGTAGTATATTAGTTTTTCTTCCAGGACAGCAACCTCAATTATTACAAGGTAATGACTCTTTACCTGTTTTAGATGGAATTGAATTAGAGTTAACGGCTTCTCAAGTTTTTAGCTGGCTCAAAATGGTAAGTTCATGGTTTTGAACAGTAAATTGTCAATTTTTAGGGGTATATTTATGAAGACAAAGTTGGCGATCGCTAGTACTAACTTCTAGATTAGTTTGCAAATAATCTTGTATTTGATTACAGCCAGCAGCTAGTAAATCTAGTTCAAACATTTGCTGAAGTTGCCAAATAATTGCGGTTTTATCTTCACTAGCAGAGACAAGGGTTTTGCCGTCACGACTAAAAGCAATGCTCCAAATTGCTTCATCATGTCCATAGAAAGTTTTGAGCAATTTACCACTGCGATGCCACAGTTTAATAGTACTGTCCTCACTACCAGAAGCGATTAATTGACCGTCAGGACTAAAAACAACTTTTCTCACTGCGTCGGTATGAGCTTTGATAGATTGTTTGAGTTTGACTGTAATTTTATCTCCGTCTAGTTCCCACAATTTAATAGTACCGTTCACATCCGCAGTAGCCATAAGCTTGCCATCATCACTGATATCTAATGCTCCCACACTATGATCGTGTTGTTTTAGGGTCGCTATGGTTTTTCCCTGAATATTCCACAGCTTGACAGTTTTGTCATAACTAGCAGTCCCTACTATGTTGCTATTGGGACTAAACGCGATCGCTTTAACCACGTCTTGATGACCGTTCAAGCTAGTTATCAGATTACCATGCCAATCCCAGAGTTTTGCTGTCTTATCTTCACTAGCAGTAGCAATTATTTTGTTGTTAGGACTAACAGCAATTCGCCAAACACCAACTTTATGACCTTTGACAGTTTTTTTTAGATGTATGTGGGGTTGGTTTAAATCTTCGACTTGTAAGAAGTTAATTGCACCATTCCAATGTCCCGACACCAGCTTATGACCATCATGACTACTAGCAATTCCTAAAACTGAGCCTTGGGGGCTTTTGAAACTAGTTAACAGAGAGCCATCTTCACTCCACAATTTAACTGTTTGGTCATCGCTGGCGGTGACAATAATATTTTTTTGAGTCATAAAAGTCACATCAATTATCGGAGCACTGTGGCTTCTTAAAACTTTTAATAGGGGGTTATCTAATTTGGTCAATTTGACTATATCTTGTTCAGAAGCCGAGGCAATAGTTTTACCATCAGGACTAATATCAATGTCCCAAATTCTTTTTTTTTCAATATTAATTGTTTTTAATAAAGCACCTTCAAGATTCCATATTTTTATGGTATTATCCCAACCAGCAGTAGCAATTATTTGACCATCAGGATTAAAAACAACCCCAATTACTGGAGAATTATGACTTTCTAAAGTATGGAGTAATTTTCCCTTATCTACTTGCCAAATTTTAGCAGTTCGGTCCACACTCACCGAAACAATTAACTGACCATCAGGACTAAAAGCGATATTTCTTACTTCATTAGTGTGACTTGTTAGAGTTTGAACAAGTTTAAACTTACCTTGAGCATTTAATTTCCAGAGTTTAATAGTTTTATCTTCACTAGCAGAGGCAATCACTTGACCATTAGGACTAAAAGCAGCTTTCCATACTGAACTTTTATGATCACTAAGAGTATCTACTAACTCACCATCTTTATTCCAGAGTTTAATCGTGTGATCGCGACTACCTGAAGCAATTAACTGACCATCGGAACTAAAAGCCACTCCTAAAACCTCATCTTGATGTCCTGTGAAAGTATCTACTAACTCACCATCTTTATTCCAGAGTTTAATCGTGCGATCACGACTAGCTGAAGCAATTAACTGACCATCGGGACTAAAAGTCACATCCCAAACAGCAGCTTGGTGTTTGGCACAAGTATTGAGTAAAGTTCCATCCTTTTGCCAAAGTTTTACAGTATGGTCTTCGCTTCCTGTCACAATTAACTCACCGTTAGGACTAATATCCACACCAAAAACTGGGGCCGTATGTCCTGATAAGCGATTATATTCATTTATTCCATATACTGCTTGTCGTAATACTGATTCAATCTCTTTATCGGTATTCGCATCTTGATAGTTTAGCTGTTGCCATTTTTGTTTTACCTTAATAGCAGCGATCAAAGCTTCTAATCTTCGCTCCGAAGCAAAGAGAGCTTGAGAATAGTTACTCAGAGCTTTAATTTCGTTGAGAATAGTTTGGCGGTATTGCTTATACGCGATCACACCAATTCCTAGAACACTGGAGAAAGCTAGAGTGAGAACTATCAACAAATACCGTTGTAGTCTGGCAGTTTTTTGTTGTTCTTGGAGTCGAGCTTTAATTTCTTGAGCGCGTTCTATTTCTAATGCTTGTTGGACTTCTTTTCGGTCTAATTCTTCGCTACTGGCTAAAAAACGATAGTCAAGTTCACTTAAACTTTTACCCCAAGACCATTTTTGGGCATCGTGTAAGGCTTTTCCTCTTAATAAGCGAGATGTATCTGTGTATTGAGATTTCTGCCAAGCTTGTAAAGCTTCAGAATAAGGACGTACTTGAGCTAGTTGTGTTTCTACCCAAGTTAAATTAAAAACTTGTTGATAGATTCGATTGCGTACTTTTAGCTTGTCTTCTTGTTTAATAATTAATCCCGAAAGCAGCAATTCTTGTTGTTCAATGCTGTTATCCGCAGTAATAAATCCTTGTTGCAGAATCTGTTGATAAATTGTCAGCAAAGAACCTGTTTTTTCTTCGTCACTCAAAAGGCGATCTCGAATTGTTTTTAGATGTTCTGGTTCGTCTTGAGTTTGCCAGTTGTTAATAATATGATTTTGGATTAGCTGTTCGAGCCAAGCTTCTTGATTATTCAAAAACTTTCGGGGAGAATAATCCCGAACTAGTTGACATATTTTCTGGGTTAAAAAAGGCTGACCGTTAGTCCAAGTTAAAATTTGTTTGAGGAGTAATTGAGGATTAGGTATAGTTGCTGGTAGCCCTGCTAATAAAGGCTTGGCTTCTTGCCAATCAAATCCAGTTAGTTGAATAGCGCGACCAATATTAAAAGGTGTGCGTCTATGATCGTTAATCAAATCTGAAGGTGTAGCTACACCAAACAAAGCAAAAGTTAAACGTCCATACTGAGGATTTAAGCTACGCTGATTGTAACAGAAACGAATTAGAGCAAAAAAATCATTAATCGAAAAATCTAAACTTAAAACACTATCTATTTCATCAAAACAAATAACTATTGGTGGTTCTAGAGAATTATCTTTACTTTTAGTTTCAACTAATAATACTTCTTCAATAAACTGACTTAATCTTTGAATCAAAGATAAATCTTCCCGTTCCTTCCACCATTGCTTAAGATTGATTTTGTTAACTAGGTTAAAACCCTGCCATAATTCCACTACCAATCCTTTATACCATTGTTCGATAGTAACTTTTTCCCCACTAATACGAGTCAGATCGATCGCTGTACAACAATATCCCTCCTCTAGCAAACCCTTAATCATCCTTACCATTTGACTGGATTTGCCCATTTGACGGGCATTAAGAACATAACAAAACTCTCCTCGTTTCAATGCTTCGTAGAGTTGGTGATCGGCAGCACGTACTACGTAAAAAACTGTATCCATCGGCAAACTGCCACCAACTTGATATTTATTCACTATATTTATTCACTAGATTAGCTTCTCTAAAATAAATTTTAAAATTTTTTACTATAGTAATCTTGGGAGCATCCCACTTTTTTATTAAGCAGAAATACTTAAATTGATATCGCCATTCAAATAAGCACATCGAAGTTTTAATATTTGAGGCACATTCTTCCGATTCCACTGTGCGCCAATAAGGGGGATAGCCGACATACTTGTAAATTAGGACATGACATAAATTTTTGTAAATTTTTAGGCTAATTCATTGTCAAAACATAGCCAAAAAGGGTTATTTATGGGCAAGTTTTCTATTATTTAGTGGCGGAAAGAATTGATTTTATGTTCTCTAGCCATTTCAACCCAACTATCTTTTTTGAGTAAGTTCGTAATACCAATTTCCTAAAGTCCAGCTACAGATAATGCCTCAAGAATAAAATCATATCCTGTAATAGAAGCGATATCTGTTTGACTAAATTTAGCTAAAATATTTGCTAGTTTTTTTCATAAAAAATCTAAGGAATCAAGGCATGGTTTAAATCAAGGTTACAAAACAAAAAGGCATTGGCAGCTTGAAAACAGAAAGCGTAATACAGGATACGAGCAAGGACAAAAATTATTCCTGAAACCGTGTGGAGGAGAATAGGTCACAACTCATCAGTAGCAGCTAAGGAGTCGTCTTAACTTTAGCCTTTAGTAATACTTTGTGTAAGATGAATTGTAGCACATTTCGCCAACAGTATCAGAGATCCGCGTAGCGGTGCGCTAACTGTATTAATAGCATATTTAAAGTGATTTATATCAAATCACCCTATGAATCTTTTTGGGTAATAAGGAATGAGATTTGGATTCATTCTCAACTGGGAGAAGGGACAACTTTTACAGTTTGTTTTCCTTTAGCTTAATTATCTAACATTTAACTTTGATAGATAACAGGTTTTTGAATTACTTATAAATAAAATCAGAGACATAATTATTAATTTTAGATGTTAAATTCCACATTTTTTATCCCAAACTTTAGCTAATGTTTTATTATTAGGTTTTGCCTCAGTTAAAAATTGATTTAATATTTCATAATGAGTTTCTTCACTCAAACCTAATTCTTGACGCAAAGGTTTAAAAATCTTAGTGCTATCAACTACATTTATTCTATTTGAACCCAATTCTTCTTTGATCACAGAAATATAAAACCTTTTTCTATCCTGTTGAGTAGCCCAAGGTAAAACCTTAGCTAAAACATATAATTCATCAGGGTTTAACTGATTTAAAGAACGACCTTGAAGAAATTGAGAAAAGTCAAGATTCATTTTTTCTAGCTGTTTTCGTAAAGTACCTGTTAGACGTTCCCGATTATATTGTTCCCGACTACGTTTTAAAGTTCGATAGAGCCATATTGAACTAACTGAAAGCATAAAAGTCTTAAAACTAATAAAACCTAGTGTAGGTAAGAAACTAGTACTAAAACGTCCTCCAATAGGAAAGAAAATCCAAAATGCCACAAAAGTGGCTAAAGTAAAGATGTTATGTTGCGCTTGCTCCTCACTTACAGGTTTTTTGCTATTTTTTCTATAAGCTTTATAAACTTTTTCTAATCCAAAACATAATAAGTAGGATATCCCAATACAAATAGTGAAAGTTAGTATCACCGCTAAATATTTAGGAATAGGAATGGGTTGTTCAAAAATATAAAAACCAGGAGCAAATATATCTCCTAATTGATTTTCTTCATGAGTCCAAGCTCCTGAAAAATAATAATTCCAGTTACCTGCATAGAAAAAATAGTAAAAGTAATAGGCAAATACCATTCCCAGATAGCCATATTGAACCAATCTGCGACCAGGTTTTTTTAGTTCTCCCCAGTAGCTTCGCTCTGCATCAATATCTAAACAAAGAGATTTACAACCATCACAAGCTCTTATTTCCTGTCCTTCATCATTTACAGTTCGGCACATAGATTGGGGAATTTTGGCTTTAGTATCTTGATGAGCCTTGGTGCCAAATATACCTCTGGGACCCGTATAAACCATTTGTACAGGTGCCATAGGGCAAAAATAACTACACCAACTTTTTCCTGTATATAGATAACCAATGGTAAATGCAGAAATAATAGTAACAATTAAAAATATTCCCAAAAGGGTACGATTGGAATTGATAAAGATAATCCTGGTAAATAAGCCTAAAACGAACAGACCAAACTGTACATATAAATGATTTTTCCCTAACCAAGAATTTTCTTTAATAGCAACTGTTTGGTATAAAAATTTTCTGGTTCGTGGATTTCCTATTTTAATCTTGCGTTGTATCCCCAAAGCCTTGGGAATTTGAGCAATAAATGATAAAGGACAAATGCGCCGCCAAAACTCATGACCAAACACAAAAATAATAATAATGGAAGAGGGTACAATGATTGTCCACCAAATTCTTGCACCTATAGGATAAGGACGTTCAATTAAGCATTCTTGCTGAACTTTGATACATCCTTCAGGAGTAAAAACTTCATGAGAGAGACTAAAAGGGCTAATTGAGTTATTTGGCTCGGTTAAGATGTATGATATAGGATCATAAAATAAAGAGAAAATTAGTATTAACCAACCAATTGTTAATACCCAACGAACTTGATGTATTTTGTTTTCTGAAAATTGAGATAACATGAGATAATATTCTTATTTAATTTTAAAAAACAAATATTTTTTAATACTGATTATCAAAAATAAGAGATAATAAAAGACTCAATAAGAGAATGACAAATAGAATTCGAGCAATAATAAACAGAAAAGATATAAGTTTCAAACTTTTTACCTAATTAAGAATATTGACTAGCTATTATTATTGTCTTGTACCATAGTAGTTCTCACAGTTATACGGTACAGCCAATAAACTCTAAATAAAAAGCTTAAAGACAATGTGCCTCACTAGTATGAGAACTACTATGAATGCTATTGTGAAGCACAGTATTAATGATATTAGTCTTAAAACTATACTTTACAAATCGGATTTAATATTAGTTATCTTATTCAAAACTAGATTTCATCAAAATTAGTAAAATTCCGAAAAAAGGACACATCATTACTAAGCTGTGCACCTCAGAATTCATAGACATTCCAGAAGACATTAGATAATGATGAGTAGGTTGCCACATAGCAGCTATAAACAGCAGGACAATAAATACAAGTTTTCTCTTCATAAAATGCTTTTTATCATTAATTTAATTGGTTGCTGCAAAAATAGAAAATAATCTATTTTTTACTTAAAGGTCTGTATCATAGTAAAAATTCTGGAAATATCAGAAATATCTATTGCTATTATCTTTTAGTAATAAATCTTTCTCGCCTCGACTATTTCAGAAGGTCAAATGCCTTTTTTTGACTTTTTTCTTAAAAAGTATAAATTTGATTGAATTTTACTTTTTCTATTGTCAAAGTTGATATTAAAGCTAGTTTTTTTGTTAAAATTCATGCTTTAAAACAAAATAATGATTGTAAATTTTAGAGGTTACTGAAAAAGTAACCTCTAATTAACTCTCTCTCCAGAAACACGAATTTGTTACTAGGGTTGAGTTACAACACCTAATTCAGCAGCAGCAAGACCAATTAAGGAATTAGGATCGTTACTATCACGAATATCACTGGAAGCATCCCAGAAGAAAGTGCCTCCTAAGTTATTCTCCTTGATGTAATCCAATTTGAGCTGCATGGATTCCACATTTTCATAAGTACTGAAGAATCTTTGTTGTTCGTTATAAACATAAGGCACTTGAGAAGCATCATCCCAATAGACTTGATAGTTACTATCGGTTTGCACCCTATTGTATAAGTCATTATAGTCGATCACTCCTTGTTCCCATGTTCCTGCTCCTGCACCAGTAGCGGATTGGAATAAGCCATTACTATCACTACCTACTCCTGTCCAAGTACGACCATAAGCGGGTGCGCCCAAAACAATCTTATCGGCTGGAACTCCCTCATTTAAGTAAGTTTGAATGGTGTAATCCACATTATATTGAGAGCCATTAGCAGAAGGATCATTAGGATTGGCGTACAAAGGTGCATTGTGACCAGTGGTATTTTGCCAAGCACCATTATAGTCATAGGTCATGACGTTGAAGAAATCTAGATACTGAGACATAGCAGCTAGTTCGTAGTTTTGAATCTTATCAAAACCCGCAGGAGATGCGATAGTTAAGAGATAATCTCGGTTATCTATGGCTTCTTGAATTTGTAATTGCTCGTCTAATTCTTGAAGCAATAGAGTATAGTTTTGCTTATCTTGGGGGCGGTAGGTATTACTAGCTAGACCACCACTAACAGGATATTCCCAGTCAATATCTAAACCATCAAAACCATATTTGGTCATGAATTCTACGGCAGATTTAGCAAATTTTTCTCTCGAAGCATCTGTCAGTGCTACATCAGAGAATTTACCTGATAATGTCCATCCGCCGATAGAAATTAAAGTTTTGAGATGGGGGTTAGCTGCTTTGAGATTATTTAATTGCTCATAGTTACCAGCATATTCTTTGGGAGTATTCCAATCTCCATCAATGCGTCTATCCGTAGCTGCCCAAGAATCATATACTACTACTTCACCATTGTTATTGATATTAGCAAAAGCATAAAAAGCGTGAGTAATTTTATCCGCAGGAATATCGGTTACTTCATAATTACGACCATAGATTGCCCATTCAGGATAGTAAGCACCGATAATGGGTTGAGAATTGCCACCAGTGTTGGGAGCGCGATCATCATTGCGAATTGTACCTACTGCTTGAGCGTCAACTATGTCAGCATTGACTGCTCCATCTAACTGAACATAGAAGTTTTCTGTGGGTTCAATTTGGGTATCACCTATAACTTCTACAGTAATGGTTTTGCTGGTTTCTCCTGGAGCAAAAGTTAGAGTTCCGTTTTTAGCAATAAAATCTGTAGGGGAATTGGCAGTATTATCAACAGTATTATAGTTAACTGTTACTGCTTGAGCGCTGGCTAGGGATAGTTCTACATCAAATACTGCATTAGTTTTACCACTGTTTCCTTCAAGGATTGAAACATTATTGAGCGATAATGTAGGTACAGATGGTGTTGTTGGGTCATTAGGAGTAGGATTATTAGCTAAAGGAAATTCTCCCGCTACACCAACGATGTTCTGAGCGCGTAACTGGGACGGGGTGACATCTAGAAGAGTAATTTTTTGGTTGTTTAGTTGATTGAGATCGATAACAGTATTATTGCCTTCTTGGATAATCTCAAAGCTATTGTAGTTAGTCCAAAAGTTTTTGAGATCGATACTATCTTCCTCAGGATTAAACTTATCAATTACACTTTCTTTACCCCAATTCCAGGAAAAACTAAAGGTATCACTTTGCCCATTGACCCCCACATAATCTGCCATTGGGTTGGACTCAGGCTCAGGCATCGGCTCAGGATTGGGCATCGGCTCAGGATTGGGCATCGGCTCAGGATTGGGCATCGGCTCAGGATTGGGCATCGGCTCAGGCATTGGGTCAGGATGATTATGACCATCTCCATGACCATCTGGATGAGTATGAGGCATTGTGGGATAATCTACTGACCCACCTGGATCGAGGATGCCATCGCGACTGACAAGTTGGTTGTTTGTAGCATTAATCAAGATCTTATCATCTAAATTATCTTCCCGAATTTGAGAGAAGTGAAACTCAAAATTAGCAGGGGATAAATCCCTAATCTGAGTATCTTTAAGGATGAGACTTTGACCAGTTGCTTCGGTGGCAATTTCTACCCCCTCAGGAGTATCTCTCATCACCAGTGTTTCTCGACCCCCATAGTACAGAAAGCTGATTTTATCTGTAGCTGCGTTAAACCTAACTACTTCTTTCTTATTTACTTCATGGGAGCGAACATAAACGGTATTGGGTTTGATAACAGCGTTTCCCGTCTCCCAAGCTAAAACACCACCCACATCTTCCCGTAAGTGACTATTGGCGATGGGTAGGAAATTATCAACTGAAAGATCTTTTAAAGAAATGCCTACCAGAGTTTGCTCATTATTATTCCAGGGATTGTCAAAAGTTACTCCTTCTGGTTTTTCCGTAATAATCATCGAGTGTACGGAATAAGAACCAAAGTCAATTTTGTCGGTAGCTATATTGAAATTCAGAATATCAGAACCATTCTCATCAACTTTAACTATTTGACCATTGGATGGAGTTGTAGGATTGGTGGGATTAGTAGGGGGTGTCAGTGCCATATCATCATTAACAATTATGGCATCACCTCTACCATCAAAGATGGTGGCATTTACTGCATTGTCTAATTCAACGTAAAAGTCTTCGGATTTCTCAACAGTGGTGTCGCCATTAACCTCAATCGAAATAGTTTTACTAGTTTCTCCAGGGGCAAAAGTGAGAGTACCAGTCTTGGCAACAAAATCCGTCATCGAATCTGCATTACCATCTACAGTATTATAATTAACTGTAATTTCGCGCTCGCTTGCCCCTGAAAGTTCAACAGTAAAAACAGCATTGCTCTTACCACTGTCTCCTTCCATAACCGATGTCGTATTGATCGATATTGTGGTCATTGGAGCGGGCATAGGTGTTGGAGCGGTTGGAGGTGTTGGCTCACCAGTATTGGGAGGATTATCTAAAACCAGATCTGCATCGGGTAAGCCTTGAAAATTATTAGCTGTCAACTGAGACTTAGAAATACCTTTAAGGATAATTGTTTGATTGTTAACTTCTGTTAGGTCAATTACCACACCTTGATTGCTGTCAAGTATCTTAACTTGGTCAGAATCTGGCAACCAAAATTGCTTTAAATCAATTACATCTTCCGTAGGAGCGAAATTTTCAATTAAATTACTTTTACCCCAACCCCAAGTAAAAGAGAAGATATCTGCTACCCCATCTGTACCCATGAAGGATTCTCCTGAATTAGGCGTAGTGGGAATAATATCAACGGGTGGATTGGGAACTACTCCTCCTGTAATGTCTTGAGGTACGTCATATCCTGCATATTCATTGACATAACGTAGAATTGATGTACCGTATTCGTCTAGGGAAACTGTCCCATCAAGTAATAGATTAGCTAAACCATAAGGACCCCTCAGATGCGCTCCTGCTAGGATACCGAAAGGTGTAATAGTAAGTGTTTTTTGGGTTCCTCGGTCATTAAAGTCAAGGGTCTGACCAATAAAATCTTCTACGGTTTTACCTGCTTCACCTAAAACTTTTTCAATAATGCTCCAATTAAACTCAAAAGCATCGCGGATAGCTGCTTCCTGAATTTCAGGAGAATTGCGGAAATCCTCAATACTATTGACTCCAAAAGCTTGGGCTTTCTCTGTCCATGTGCCTTGCCAAAGGTTAGTACCTGCACCTGCACCATAATAGGTTTCTGCTTCGTAATAACCAAGATCGATTAGTAAGGCTTCGCCAAATTGATACTTGCCTGTAAAGCCTAAAGTATTTTGGACTCTATATTGTTCTGGATCTCCTGATGGTTTGCCAGATTCAAATGCACCTAATGCTTCTAGTCCTGCTTCAAAATTTCCTCGGCTCATAATAAATTACCTCTACTTAGTCATAAATTGATAATTTTTGTAATTTTCTATTTAGAAAACATCTCTATGGATGAGATTTTTCTTTTTTTGAATTATGAGAGTTACCCTATATGTTGGGCTGAGTATAATTTTACTAATACTAAAATTTAAACCAGATAAAGATTTGGAGTAAAAACTGTGTCTAATTTGTAAACTTAACTGCTGTGTTTTGTGATAATTTTCTCAAAACATTCCTACAGATTTAATTGGAATTAGATGAATGTATAACCCGAAGTCATATCAGCGAAAGAAGCTTTGTTTTCAACAAAAATGAATTGTTCGTTGGAATTAAAGCCAGTACCTGAGCTACAACCAGCACCTTGAATACTATTATTCACTCCATTAGTAATGATGGGATATTTTCCAATAGTGCCATCAAATTTAAAGGTTAAATTCTCAAAGCTCATAAGTTAAATTATCCTTGATAATTGCTGATATTTTTAGAAAAAGCTTTTTAAATGCTTAAGTTCTATAGATATTATTCTTGAGAGTACATCTCTTTTTCAACCTAAAAAGCTAATAAAAAATTTAGATACACCTAATAACAATCTCATACTCGCATCTCTCACAAAAAATGCCAGTGCTAACTCCAGAAAGTTTACCGTATCTAGCTTTGAGGCTCATATTTACCTCTGCTGTCAAAAGACAGTCTGTTGTTAGACTTTGTGGCTGCATCAGAATCAATTAGACTTTGAACAAAAAGCAATTTACTTGGCATAAATATTAAGCCAATATATTAAGGATTCAGGTATCAAATTGAGAGATTAAAGAAAAGCGATCGCATAGTTGAGCTTTGTGCTATTTTTACGATAATAAACGCAGCTTGCTTGCCTTCATCTTTTAAGTGAAGGATCAAAAGGAGATGGCGGTTTTAACCGCAGTCAAAATATACAATTTCGATGCAAAACGGACATCTCACGGTTGGTGAGGTATCCTCACAACCCTTGTCCTCATTTTTATATAACAAAGTCTTGAACTCCTGTAGTATAGGTGTTAGAGGAAAAGGTAATTAACCTCTTTAAAAACCTATAGCTGCTTGTTCTCAACCAATAACTAAATATAAGGCTGTCCACCTCCTTTGGCTAATTTGTCCCACACAAGCGAAAAAACTCTTGGCTCCAAACCTATAGCCTCAGAAGACTGCTCCTATTTGTCCAATATTTCTCTAGGGGTAGGGCATACCCGAACAGCCTACTTTTAGGTAACGCCCAGGGCTAAAACCGCAAGAATTTAGTGGTAAGCTCTGTGGATGAACCAAGAATCCGCCAAATTCTATTTGGTGGAGTTTCAACAGCATAAGTTCCCCACTAAAGCTTGTTGAGAACGTTTAAGTAAATAGTTTTTATAGATATTTTTACCATTGGGTGTAAGTCACCTCGTTAATTACAGATTAAATTTTTTCATTCTAAAGTATTTTTAATTTAGTATGAATTGAGCAACTATAAATGATGGAATTAGATGCCAGAAACCATTACTATTGAGACTAAAACTCTGTTAACACTGCTGGGATTTACCAGTGGCTTCTTATTATTAGTTTTTTTTACTTCCTCGTCTAATTAGTTGGGTAATTACTAATTTTTTTCCTCCCCAGATTCAAGAAGTATATCAAAAAATTATTCCTCCCTATTACAGTCAACTGGGTTGGGCTTCTCTTTTAATTATTGGCGATTTAATTCTGTTGAGTATAGCTAAATCAATTTGGCTAAAATCTATAGAAGTACCGTTAGGAATTACCATAGTTATTTTATTAAGCCGACTGGGCTATCAAATCTTTCAACAAGTTTATAATACTTATTTATTAGATGCTGTGGTGAAAAATCGAGGTCGATTTGATAGCGAAATATTAATCATCAGTAAATTTCTAGTTAATAGCGCAATTATTTTGATAATGGTGTTAATTTTTGCCCAAACTCATCAGATTAATTTAGTGGGATTATTTGCTAGTTTGGGTATTGGAGTACTAGCGATCGCCTTTGCTGCTCAAAAAACTTTGGAACAATTATTAGGAGGTATTGTTCTTTACTTAGACCGTCCTTTTGTTGTGGATGATTATATCGGTTTACCAGATGGTACATTTGGTAAAATTGAATCTATTGGTCTGCGCTCTACTCGCATAAGAACTTCGGGTAAAGGAACAGTAATTATTGCCCCCAATAGTTCTTTAACCCAAGTAAATATAGAAAACTATACCAGAGCTAAAAAAGTTATTTCTTTAATTTACATAACTTTCTACCAAGCCATACCAGAATCAGAGCAAGTTTTTATTAGACAGATTATATTTGAGAGTACCAAAGATATTTTTGGACTCGATCTTCGCAATACAGAAGTAAAATTTATTGAGCTTATTCAGGGTAAAAAATCAAAGAATACTCAAGTACAAATCAGCTTTTTTATTTTGGGTTCTGGTAAATTATCTATGGAATTAAGACAACAGCTGCTAGAGCTTGCCAAACAAAACTTATCAAAAGAACTTAAAAAATATGGAGTTGCTTTTGAGTTAGAAGAAAAAACCATCAATATTGATTCACCCATTACTATTTAATTGTTTCATGAATATTATGGAGCTTGTAAGCTCGTTAAATATCGATCAGCAAACCCAGCAAGCAATAATTAAATTAGCAATTCAAGTAGGCATATTTGTTTTCTTTGTATTACTATCAGTAATTGTAGGAAGAGCTACCCCGAGCTTAATCAGTTTTTTAGTAAGACAATTTGCCCTAAAATTTTTACGATAATTTATGAAAATCTCCTCGTTCCTTTAGGAAGTTTATTTAGAATTGCTGGCAGCTTAATTCTGATTAGACTATCTTTAAATTTCTTACAGTCATATCAGGGATTATTTAAGTTTTTACAATTCTTTGTTGACTTAGCAGTAATTATTAGTATTGCTTGGTTAGCTTCTCGTTTATTTCGTCAATACTCTACTATGGCTAATTTAGATATTGAAAATGTTAGTCGGGGTAGAAAAGTAATGGTTCTACTTTATCTTAATTTTAATCGTCAACTAAAGCAGCAAGAGTCAGCTTTAATCGAGCAGGTAGTTAAACAAACTAGCAAGGAGCTATTTGGCATCGATCCTGGTAGTACCAAAGTAACTCTAATCGACTCAGAAAATAATCTTGCTTCTCGTGCCAGAATTACGTTTTTTATCTTGGGTTCTTCGGAAAATTCACTTCAGTTACGCAAGCGTTTGTTGCAATTAGCCAATGAAAAGATTTCTCAAAAGCTTAAATCCCATCACCTTGAATTTACAATGGAAGAACCCACTATTTATATAGACTCACCCATTACTCTATAATCTCTATTGGAACTGTGTGATAGACATCAATTTGTAGCCTGACTTGAGTCTCGCTGAGATTTTCTCCCCAAAACTTAACTACTGGTGCAGTGACTTCATATTCAAGAAACTTATCATTTGCTTCTGCTAACACAAGCAAATGATAAGTTTCTTGTGGCTGGACTAATTGTTCTTGTATCTGAGAATTTGTTTCCTCTTCTACGGTCGAGGCATTTAGAATTGCTGGAGCTATTAACCAAAACCACAAACAAACTATGATTGGTACAAGTTGTTTCATTGGTTTCAAGTTTTATCTCTCTTCCGCGAGAAGACCCTCGCCAAAGGCGACGGGATGAATCGCGGTCAGGGTTTAATTGTCCTAAACTTGATAAGAGAGGAGAAAAAAAATTCCTTTCATATTCCAATTTAAACACATAATTAGAAAAATTTGACTTTTCTCTAATTAACCTTTAAAGTATTTTTGTGGGTCGATATGTTATAGCACGATGATAGTAATGAATTGGGAGTATAAGTTACTGCCAACGCCAGAACAAAAAGAATACATAGAACATACTTTAGATGTCTGTAGGTCTGTTTGGAACTATAACTTGAGAGAGTTAAAAGACTATCTTAATTCTAGAATTTGTAGCATTAATTCTTGTTCTAGGGTAAGTGAATATATAATACCAGCCGATGCGCCATTCCCTAATTACTATCATCAAGCGCAGAATTTAGTAGCTGCAAAAAAAAACAACGATTTCCTAAAATCTGCACCATCGCAAGTTTTACAACAGGTCTTGAGAAAATTAGAAACCGCTTTTGTCGATATGAAGAAGCGAGGATTTGGTTTTCCGAGATTTAAAAACAAGTATCGATTAAGAAGTTTTGTATATCCACAATTAAACAAAGGAAAGGTAATAACTAACAACCAAATTAGATTACCAAAACTTGATTGGGTGACATACATTAACTCTCGACCAATACCAGATGGTTGTAAAATCAAACAAGCGAGAGTAATCAGAAAAGCATCTGGTTATTTTGTGATGCTGTCGTTACAACTAGATGTGGATATTCCAGATTCAATACCTCATGGAAAAGCCATAGGTATTGATTTAGGACTGGATAAGTTTGCTGCAACTAGTGAAGGGTTATTAATAGCTAGACCCAAGTTTCTTAAAAGATTACAGCGCGAGATTAAATTACTGCAACGTAAGTTAAGAAACAAGAAAAAAGGTTCTAATAACCGAGCCAAAATTAATCACAAAATAGCAAGGCTACATCAAAGAATTACGGACACAAGAAAAGACTTTCATTTCAAAACTGCTCATAAATTGTGTCAAGGAGCAGGAATGATATTTGTCGAGGATATAAACTTCAAAAGCTGGAGTCGAGGAATGTTGCGAAAACATTTTGCCGACGCTGGTTTTGGCAACTTTGTAAATATACTTCAATGGGTATGTAAAAAAACCGATACCTATTTTGCCAAGGTAGATAAAGATTACACCTCGCAAATCTGTCCCAGATGCGATACTTTGACAGGAAAAAAGTCTCTTGATGTACGTATTCATCACTGTGATAATTGTGGTTACACGAATAATCGTGATGTAGTAGCTAGTGAAGTAATCCTGAAACGAGGATTAGGCGCGGTTGGGCTAATCGTGTCTTTAGAAAAAATGTCTGTGTAGGCGATCTGGCGGGGGCTTCTGGCAACAGTAGTCTAGTTAAAAGCCGAAGAAACAGAAAGCCTAAGTCGTGAGTCTTAGGAATCCCTCGACTCTGTCGATGGGAGGATGTCAA
>JASJCP010000221.1 GCA_030065935.1 Xenococcaceae cyanobacterium MO_167.B27 | reverse complement strand
ATTTAAGAATGGACAGGGAGAAATAGACAGAATCGTACTCACAGAGTCTCCTATTGATACTCTATCTGCTGCTGCTGTTTCTCAAAAACCTGAAACTACTTTATTTATCTCTACCGATGGCTCTGGTTCAATCCCTGAAGACTACTTATTACAACAACTAAACAAAGGTAAGCAAATTCTTGTTGCTTATGATAATGATCAAGCTGGAGAAATTATGGCAGAAAAGGTCTTAGAAAAACTCCCTGGTTCGGTCAGAGTTAAACCTACCATCGGTAAAGATTGGAACGAACAGCTTATTAACTCCCAAATCCAAGATATAGCTCAAACTGTCCAACAAGTCCTCACCAAATATGGTGAAGCTTCTCTAAGTAACGATTCCGTCTCTTTTGAGGGGAATAAGTTTATTTTCTCCAGTGACGGTAATTCACTTAATATTTATTCTAAATCTAGAGATCAGGTCGTTTTTGAAATAAATCCTGCTAAAAACCATGTTTTGTATGACCTCAATTTGCCAGAGAAACAAATCTTAGAAAGATTCAAATATCATCCTAGTGTTGTACAACAACAGCAAAGAGGAATTGATATTAGTAGATAAGGAAGGAGCAAAAAATTAAAATACCAGCCTGGACTCTGTTAGCCGTAGGAGCGTTCTTAGTCAAATGAATTAGTTTAAAGGCTGGTATTTTAATAAAGCGCAAGTCCCTAACTTACTTTTCTTGGTAAATTAACCTGTTTTTCTGCTTGGAAAGGTAATATGCCACTCGCCCCTCAAAAAACATCGTGTGAGCATCGACAAATTCAGCCTTTTACGCTCAGGGATTATCAAAAACAAGTAATATATGACACTTATAATCTAATTAGACTAGGAGAAAAGCGAATACTCTTGTTTGCTCCTACTGGGGCGGGGAAAACTCTCCTAGCCTCAAAAATAACCAGGGACGCTGTGAGTCGTGGCAAACGAGTCTTATTTGTGGTTCATCGTGACATCCTAGTAGCACAAACCGCAAAAAAGTTTAAAGCCTTCGGGCTAAGATGCGGATTTATTAAAGCGGGGTGGGCTGAAGACGCAAATGCTCCTGTACAAATTGCTTCCGTACAAACCCTAGCCTGTCGAGAAAAGAGAGGAGAAAAAAAATTAAGGGGTCTTAAAACCCGTTCATTTATTTGTGAGACTCAACCATCAGATGATTGAAGACCCCTTAATTTTTAATTCCTTTTATAACTGGAAAAACCAGCATTTTGACGTGATTTTCTACGATGAGTGTCATCTGGTGGCGTTTGCTGTCATTTGTCGTCAAATAATGTCAGATATCTACCCTGGATCACTATATCTAGGCTTGTCAGCTACTCCTTGGAGGTTATCAAAGCGAGAATCAATGGGAGATATCTATACGTCGCTAGTATGCGCTCCCATGCCAAAAACCCTAATTGATTGAAAAGTCAAAAGTCAAAAGTCGCGCATTCAAAAGTTTCACCATCTCGCACTCGCTGTTGAGGATTCAAAATCGACTGATTAAAGATTCGCGTTCATAGTTCTCTCTTTAATATTTTTTTATTTCTTTTCCTCCTAAAGGAGGAGGGAAGAAGACCAATTTCGGGCGCTCTTAAACTACTTTTGACTTTTGACTTTTGACTTTTGACTTGCTGCTATTAGGGCGCGGTCAGGATTTCTCGTCAAACCCTGCTATTATGCCCTAAAATTCGTTAATACTGATTTAGACAAGGTTAAAATTACTCGCGGAGACTACAATATAGACCAGCTTAGTACCGTCTGCGACAGACCAGAACTAATCGAGCAAATCGTTAAGACTTGGCTAGAGTTAGCAGAAGGCAGACCCACAATAGTTTTTACGGTAGATATAAAACACGCCGAAAATATTGTCGAAGAATTCAAGAAGTTCAACATTCCTTCTGCTGTAGTCACTGGTAAAACCCCGATTCCTATCAGGAATGAACTATATGATCAATTGGCGAAAGGCGAATTATTAGTACTGGCTTCATGCGCTGCGTTGTCGGAAGGTTTCGATGTTCCCGAAATAAGCTGTGTGATCCCAGCCAGACCCACGCAATCCAAGGCTCTTTACTTCCAACAATTGGGCAGAGGAATAAGATTAGCCCCAAACAAGACAGACTGTTTAATTCTTGATCAATCTGGTAATGTCTTGAGACACGGGTTCATCGAGGATTTGGAATCAGTAGAACTGCACCCCAGTGACAAGAGCGAGAAAAAGCCAGGGAACCCACCGCTAAAGCTGTGTCCCTCAGACAAGGGTGGTTGTGGTTCTTATGTCTATTCGTTTCAAATGAAATGTCCGCACTGCTCGTTTGACTTCGAGGTCAACAAGCTCATTGAAATCCTTGGCAGCAGCCGATTAATTTCTGCTGAAGACGAAGTTAAGTTAATTTTCTATCGTTCTAAGCTAAGAGAAGCATATCAAAGGAATTATGCTCCTAGCTGGGCTGCTGTGAAATTTAAAGAGTCATACGGGTTTTTTCCGCCTTTTGATTGGGCTAGAGGCTACAAAAAACCACGACATATCTAGACAGCCTTCCTGTATCCTTTGGTTGAGGATCATAACTAGTAACTTAATAATAAGGCTGTCTAGATATGTCCATTTTTCCTCTCGGGTGCTATTTTCGATGGAGATGCTTCTGGGTCAAAGAAGTATCTGAAGCATTTAAAGGCTCACGCACGGAGGATGGGTAAAGATAAGGATTGGGTACAGAAGTATCTTAAATTGGAATTTGGGAAAACTCTGTAAAGGCGTGAGCTATAAAGCTCAGTATTTTAGTCGCTTGACAGTCCCAGGCTCTTCCTCTCTCCATGCAGATAGCAGGAGATCGCATTTGTCTAAATCTGGCTCGGCGAGCCAAATAACACAGCCCAAAGAGTTTACCTTTTCTACCACTTCTAGATCATACATATAATTCATAACAACTACATTTTTGTAGTCAGTAGAAACAAAAAGACAATTCTCGATCATTGTTATGAAATGATATAAAGAGAAATCTTTGCGTGAGCCAAAATAATAAAATTCTGAGTCTGACTTAATCGAGTGGACTAAAGACTTATTCCTAGAGGGAGGTAAACTCATCGTTAAACTAATATTTTTTGGCAGTTTATCCAAAAATTGCTTAGAATTTGGTTCACCACAAAATAGTTTATGTTTTTCTCCGAACTGCCACCAACTATTTGTAAATGCTTTTTTCCCTGGCTCTATTTTCAAAATTGTCTGTTTGGGTTGTTCTGTTGTCCCAAAAGATGAAGCAGTTGGCAATGATTCACTTTTTCTGTTTCTATCCTGTTTTTGATTTTCTAAGCTGGTTGTTTCTTCTTCATTTCCATACTCTGATTTAATTTCTTCAATTAATTCTGAAATACTAGATGATGGAGCTTTTGGCTTGGTTGTTTTAGATTTTTTGTGTTTATTCTTAATCTCTTTAGCCAGTTTTTCTGTGATTACTTCACCTCTTTTAGCTCTTATAAATGCTTCGGATACAGCCGTTTCTGGAGTATTATCAGTAGCTAATTGATACAAAGCACTGGGAAGAATATCTAAATCTGTCAGGCTGTCGGATTTAAACTTTTTAGCTACTTTCATAAATCGTGCAGCAGAAGTATAACTCATAGTAAATTCAACATCAAGCCAAGAATAAAATTGTCCATGTTCTAATTTTTCTTTGGCTTGAATTAAATACCTTCCAACATCAATAATATCTTGTGCAATTCTTTTAGTTAATTTTTTAATCTTGGTAGCTTGTTCCTGCAAAAAAAGTGATGTTTCATTGTCAAAAGCTGAATAATCAAATGTTTTTGACCAATTCTGATTGACGATGAATTCTATATCTTTGATTAAGGCATCATAATCAACTGGTTTGCTATAAAACGATCTTACTAGACGGTCAGGTTTATTATCAGAAAGGTCATACTTGGTATAAGCAGAAATAACAATCATAATGATGTCTTTTTCTCGGTAAATCCTTTCGATTAATTCAATTCCCCACTCCTTATCTGGATTTTCTGGGTTAAAATCTTGCAAATCTTTCAGATTTTTTGGGATTCTAATATCAACAATAGCAATCCCTATATCTGAACGACTTTCAATCAATTCTAAAGCGTCCCTGTAAGCACCAGCAAAAAATACGTCTTCTTTATCCAAGCGGGTGTGAAAAAGAAATTGATCGCAGTCTTGTTTTTTTGGAGCAATTAAATCATCAACACAAAGAACTTTTCGACCATGAAGGTTAATTTTAGGAGCAAATACATTCATAATACGCAAATAAGAGGTAATTAGTGATAATATTGTTAAAAGTGAAATTGATAGATATTTTTCACAGCGAGAGCTTTTAATACTAAACAAACCCACTACTGTGAACAATAAGGGGTTCACAGGACTTAATTATGAGTTTTAAAATTATAGCAACAATTGCAATTAAGGTCGCTATATTCGGATTTATGGGACAAACTGCATTGGCTCAGGTGAACAATCCCCCACTTGCCAAGCAACCCACTATAAAAGTCAAAGAAATCAATATCGAAGGTAATACAGTTTTCTCTGATTCTGAACTAGAAGAACTAGTAGCTCCCCTAGAAGAACAAGAACTCACCCCAGAGCAAATTTTAGACCTTGTTAACTTATTTACCAACTATTATGTTTCTCGTGGATATCGTAACAGTGGTGCATTTATCCCGCCACAAAAAATGCTTGATGGTGATATTACTATCAAGATTATTGAAGGAATTTTGGTGGGGATCGAAATTAGAGGTTTATCTAGATTAGATGAGAAATATATCAAATCTCGTCTTCCCTCAATGGAAAAACCTCTTAATATAAACCAACTCATTAATTCTTTAGCAAGACTGAAAAAAAATTCTCTCATTAAAGATTTATCTGCCGAAGTCAAGGTTCAAGATATTGGAAAAAATATTCTGTTGGTGGAGATAAAAGAAGCCAATCCTATTGCTACTACCTTGACCCTCACTAACGGTTATTCCCCTAGCGTTGGTGAATTTGGGGGCAATATTAGTTTTACTCACAACAATTTGTTAGGTAAGGGGGATCGCTTTAATATCAATAGCTCTCTCACTGATGGCTTAAACCGTATTGGTGCTTCTTATTCCATTTTTGTTAACAAGCTCGATGGCAGAATTACTTTTGAATACAACACAGCAAACGTTGAAAATATTGAGGAAGAAGTAGAAGAGTTAGGAATAGAAGCGGACTATGATTTTTTTGCTGTAGAATTCAAACAGCCTATAATTGTTACTCCTGCTGAAAATTTCACCTTGGGGACAAGAATTGAAATAGTCGAAAGTGAAACATTTGTTTTAGATGGAGAGCTTTCGTTCCCTTTTGTTGAAGGACTACCCGATGGGGAAAGTAAGATTACCACTTTACAATTCTTCCAAGAATACGCCCGAGGGGGGTCTAGTAGTTATTTCGCTATTTTCTCTCAATTTAATGTCGGTATTGATGTTTTTGATGCTACGAGAAGCGAAGCTGGCATTGATGGTATTGCTTGGTTTTGGCAAGGTGATGTTCAACATTTCAAAAGTTTGGATAAAAATAGAAATGTGTTACTGGTCAGTCGCCTAGCTGCCCAGCTTACCCCTGACAAATTGCTGCCCCTTCAACAAGCGACCATTGGAGGGATAAGTACTGTTAAAGGCTATCGCTCTAATCTTACCCTCGGGGATAATATCTTATTCGGGACTACAGAACTTAGGTTCATCTTGGTCAAAGATGAAAAACTAGGTTCAATCTCAATCATACCTTTCGTTGATTTTGGAACTGTTTGGAACAACGATAGAGAAACCCCAGGCTCAAATACTTTTGTTTCTACAGGATTGGGTTTACGCTATCGTTTGAGAGAGATTGTGGAGTTCCGAATTAATTACGCCGTTCCTTTAGTGGAAGCTACAGGATTTGGGGCAACTGATACTGAGGAAAGATTTTCTTTTTATTTCTTATTTCGCCCCATAAGATTTTAGGTTGATTTTTCGCTCTATATTTGATATTTTATTCGAGGGAAGTAGTATTTTCGACCTTGTCTCGAAGAATTCTATCGGCAAAGATCAGATAAAACATTTTTTCCCAGGTCTTGTGAACTGGGAAAATCCAAGCTTATTTTAACCTTTTTTAAAGTTTTGTAACATAAGCAGATGTATGATTTTCACATCAGGTGTACCATAGAGCATAGGTCTAGTTTTCTCTCTCCATTGAGTAGAAACTTTACTGCTTCTGAGTGGTTGAAATATCGCCCAGAAATGGCAAGAACGCCACGGGCTGGAAACTTTGTGACGTTCTTTTAAACAATAAACCCATATCCTAAGAAGGAAGGAGGCTTAAATGAGTATTTAATTTTGATAAAACTAGCCCAAAAGACTAGCCACAGGATTAACTGTTATTCATCATAATAACAGTAGTTCCATATTTGTTCAATATGGAATGAAAAAGTTTTTGCTGTTTTCTTATTGATTTTAAAGTCAACAAAAAAGTCAGCAAGAAATCAGTCGGTTAATCCAAAATATTTAATCTAGGAGATTAAGTAAATTTGGTTACTCTTTCTTGGGTTGTTAGTCCACAACGAGATTCAAATCTGGCGTTGAAGGAAGACCCAGTACAACTGAGCTATAAACGATTTGGATACCACTCCAAATCACCCTCAAAAGGTTCACCAAAACCTTAAAGAACTTAACTCTATTATAGCTAAAGGTTGGACTTGCAAAATACGGGAATTAACAGAATTACTGGAATTCTTTAATTTTATGGGTCTTATCTTGAGAAATCTCTCGTCTCGCGCACGCATTCTCTGTGTTGATTCATTACAAGGTAGTACATGATTCCTAGGCAAATCTATATAAACCAGAGTGCTAATTGTAAGAGGCTGCTTTAATTTCGGCAGGCTCACCCTGAAACAACCAGCTAACTGAGAGACTCAAGATTTCTTCCTCTTCGCCAGAAGTTAAAAACTATACTTCTGGAGAAAATGAATTATGGGGTACAATCGTCTAATCCCAACCAAGTATCACAACCCTTGTCCTATATGTAGCGACATTTCTGGGGATTGCCGAATCAGAAGCGACAACTTAATTCTATGCCATACCTATATACAGGAAGATTCAGGCATTGGCGGTTACAGGTTCGTCAAGACCTCAGCTGACGGATTATGGGGAGTTCATGCCCCCGACGATGGTAAAGAATTTAATCGAGAACAGTACGAGCGAAACAAAGAAATCAGAGAAGAATTAGCAAGAAATAAAAAACAATTCTTAGAGGACAATGCGTTAGATGCTATTGCTCGGGACAAAGCAATCAGAAAACTCTCCCGTAATATTGGTCTAAACAAGCGTGCGCGCCAGGATTTAAAACGAAGAGGATTAAGCGATAGTGCGATATCTGCTGGCTTGTTCTTCAACATTGATCCCTGGATTAGATTTAACCTGAATTTACCGTCTAACCTACC
>JASJCP010000050.1 GCA_030065935.1 Xenococcaceae cyanobacterium MO_167.B27 | reverse complement strand
TCAATATCCCTACTGACAAGATTACCCTGGGGTTTTCGTCCAACCAAAAAGGTGTCTTATTAAGTAAGACTATGACGGTTCAATCCAAGGCGTCTCCCCTGTCATAAACATCGTTGGCGATGTCTCTATATCCTACACCTATTGAGTTAACGTACCAAAATACTTACACATTTTTGAGAACAATGTATAAGTCTGTATAAGAAAATTACTGCTATAAGTCAACAGTTTTTGTATGAGCAGAGGGAGCAATACTTTTCGGTTAACTTTTATTAAGTATTGGTATTAGCTCGCAGTATCCCAAGAGATTAATTTCGCCCTCAAACAGAAGTGCGGTCGGTTAAAATTTCGTAACCATTTTTCGTAACTAATACTGTATGCTCGAATTGAGCAGATAGATTATTGTCTGTAGTTACCACAGTCCAGCGATCGCGTAAAGTCCGAGTATGACGGGAACCAGCATTAAGTATAGGTTCGATAGCTAGAGTCATACCAGGTTTTAACTTAACGTTTGGTAATTCATTAGTACGAACATTGAACACAGAGGGGGGTTCATGGAGATTTTTACCTACTCCATGTCCAGTAAATTCTTTTACTATGCTGTATTTATGAGCTTTAACATGATCTTCGATCGCACCAGCAATATCCAAAAGATAATTACCAGCTTTAACTTGCTCAATACCTTTATACAAGGCTTCTTCTGCTACTTTGATTAGTTTAGCTGCTTGAGAGGATACTTTTCCCACAGGAATGGTGATACAAGAGTCGCCATGAAAACCTTGATAGTAAGCACCTGTATCTATTTTGACGATATCTCCTCGACGAATTACTCTTTTAGGGTTGGGAATTCCATGTACTACTTCATGATTAATGCAAGCACAAATCGAAGCAGGAAAACCATAATAACCTTTGAAACTGGGGGTTGCTCCCATTTCTCGAATTCGCTGTTCTGCGTAAGTATCTAAATCTGCGGTAGTCATTCCTGGTTGTACCATCTCCGAAATTTCTTTTAAGACAGTAGCGACAATTTTGCTAGACTCTCGCATTTTTTGAATTTCTGGAGCGGATTTGAAATGAATTCCGCGAACATTTTGTTTGAGTGGGGGAAGTCCCTTAGTAGTTTTTTTAGTAGATTGTGTTTTAGTTTTGGGGAAAAGTAAGTTAGTAATAATCTTCATTTACTTATTATTTTTTGAATAACAGTATTTTAGACTATAGCGTTTCTCACGAGTTGTTGAATGAGCTTGTATTAGTGGCAATATTATCCACAACTTTTACACAGATATAGCAAGTGAACTTGTGACCCTCTAACCCCTGACCCCTGACTCCTGACTCCTTACCCCTCCAAGATTTAGGACTTCATCGAACTCACGTTTTACTAATACCAATACCTTTAGCTTTAAAGTCTTCTACTGTTTGATCGGAAAACTGGTGAGTAGCCATCGCTTCTAGTAAGGACAATGGTACAGTGAGATGGGACGCTCCTGCTAGTAATGCTGCTGCGGATTCTTCGGGAGACTTGAGACTAGCAGCCAAAATAGTTGTATCACTATTAGTCAGTATGTTTGCCATGTCTCTAACTAAAGCCATTCCGTCTCCTAAAAGTCTTGTGGCGCGATTGACATAGGCGATCGCATATTTCGCTCCTGCTTCGGCTGCGATCGCAGCTTGGATTGCACCATAAATCCCTGTTACTGAACAAGATATTTGTGAAGAGAGATAAGCGGTAACACGAAATCCTAAAGTAGTAGCAGGAATTTTGAGAACCAGTTTGTCCCCAATTATGTTTTGAGCTTTCCTAGCTTCTGCAACCATGGTATCAAAATCATCAGCATAAAGTTGATAATAGAGTTCTCCAGGGCTAATGACTGCTAATTTTTGCAGTGTGACTTCAGGAGACAGATTACTTTTAGCCAGTAATGTAGGATTGGTAGTTATTCCTTTTACCCATCCCATTGCTTTTGCGATTTGAGCTTCTTCAATAATTGCAGAGTCGAGATAAATCATAACTAGATATTTCTTGCATCTAAGATAAAGGAATAAGGAGGGATGAAGGATGAAGGATGAAGGAGACCAACGCTCGTCGCTTCGCGATGAGGAAGTTATCAGTTATCAGTAAAGAGTGAACAGTTAGCAGTGAGGGATGAAAGATTTGCGGATGAATAAGTAATCAGCCTTATTTCCCCAATTCCCCAATTCCCGACTCTCCCCAATTCCCCCTGGGAGGAGACTTAATAGATCTAGGTATTGAAGCCAAAAGAGGAGGACACGGGTGAGCGGGAGCAAGGCTCACCGTAAGATGTCCGTATCGACTTTGTAATGAAGTCTCCTTCGGTGCCCCAATTCCCCAATTCCCTGAACTATAAGCCTAGCTAAAAGCGTTCGGGCTAATTAAAATAAAGAGGACAGGGTTTAGAGATACCGTAGCCTTGGGCGTAATCAACTCCTAGTTCTTTTAATTGATGAATAATATCATCATTTTCCACAAATTCCGCAATAGTTTGAATATTCATTACGTGACCAATACGATTAAAACATTCTACTGTGGCTCTATCTATAGGATCGTTAACAATATTCTTGACAAAGTTTCCATCAATTTTAAGATAATCTACTGGTAGGTTTTTCAGATAAGCTAGAGAACTCATCCCACTACCAAAGTCATCTAGGGCAAAAGAGCAACCTAATTCTTTTAATTCATGAATAAATTGCGCTGCTGTAGTTAGATTGGCGATCGCTGCTGTTTCCGTAATCTCAAAGCAAATGGTTTCAGGAGCAATGTCATATTGAGCAAATTGCTCTTTTAGAAAATTAAAAAATGAATCGCTGTTAATGCTTGCACCGGAAAGATTGATAGTATAAATTACTTTACATTGGGAAAGGACTTGATTGTAACAATATTGTTGGTAAGTAGCGAAAAAAGTTTTAATTACCCAACGATCTATTGCTGGCATTAAATTATAGCGTTCTGCTGCTGGAATAAAACTCATGGGAGGGACTAAATTCCCTTGCTCATCCAAAAGACGTAATAAAATTTCGTAATGCTCAATGCCAAATTTATCTTGTAGGGGTGAAATTTTTTGACAATATAGGCGAAACCGATTTTCTTGTAGGGCTAAATTAATGCGAGATATCCAATGTCTTTCACCGCGATGTTTAATTAATTCTTGATCGTCTAAACGATAAAGTTGAATACTATTACTACCTTTTTCTTTAGCAGTATAACAAGCAGTATCAGCAGCGTTTAATATCTCACTAAAACTGCTAATATTTTCATCAATAGCTACCACCCCGATACTGACTCCAATAGAAAAGCTTTTATCTTGCCAAGTAAAGGGAATTTCTTGAATTAAACTGCTGAGATTGTAAGCAATTTTTTCGGCTGTTTCTAAAGGACATTGTTTTAGGAGTAGTCCAAATTCATCACCACCAATACGAGCTAAGATATCACTAGAACGCACTCGTTGTTTTAAGATATTGGTAATTTGTCTAAGTAATTCATCTCCTGCTATGTAACCGCAGATATCGTTAATAACTTTAAATCTTTCTATATCTAAATAACAAAGGGCGTGGTGATCAGAATTTTCTTGGGCTGAAGCGATCGCTTCTCTAACCTTTTGTTCAAACCCATTACGATTATAAATCCCTGTTAATACATCGTGTTGAGCTTGCCAAGAAAGTCGATCTACTAGCTGACGAGATTGGGTAATGTCTCTAGCTACAGCATAGAGTAATTGTTCTGGTTCAACTATGGTGATTTTCCACTGTAACCATTTATAAGAATTATTGGGACAACGACAACGATTTTCAATCTTTATTGTCGTAGCAATTCCTCGAATCAATTTTTCAATAGCTTCTAAAGTATAATTTTGCTCTTCTGGATGAATAAAACTGAGCATTGGCTGTTCTATCAACTCAGTTTCAGAGTAACCGAGAGTTTGTTTAAATGCTGCATTGATCTGTTTAAAATAGCCATCCTTAGCTACGATACAAAGCAGATCTACAGATAAATCAAAAAAAGGTTCTAGAGTGTTTTCTGGATGGAGAGTATGAATAATCATTCCGCCGATGGTTTGATTTTCGTCATACCAAGGAGAAAATTGCCATTTTAAAATGCTATTAAGATGATTTTTATTACAGTAACTATTTTCTTGATATTTCTGGGTCGCTCCTGATAAAAATTGTTGATATATTTCCTTCTGATTGCACAAATGTTCAGGGAATAATTCGTAGTTAGAAATACCCACAATGTTATAGCTAGGAAGTTGATGCAGTTCTTGCCATTGCTTATTGATAAATAGATAAGGCATTTGTCGATCTACTATTGCCAGGGTGATCGGTGCTTGTTCAATAGATAATTTAAGATAATCGCGATCGGGATTATCTTTTAGCTCTATATATTCAGAATAATTAGGCTCTGAATTTCCCGAATTAGTTTTTTGTATAGACATTAATCAATGCTGCTGCTTTATGGATTCACTTTAATATTTAGTTAATTTTAATGTTTTAATTGTTAAAAAAATAACCGCATTTTTACTAATTTTATTGCTTTCAATCAATATTTTTTCTTAGTAATAGATACTGAATTAGATTAATTGTTCTGTATATTTACGGTTTAAATTGCTAATTTTAAGAAAAATAAAATGAATTTTATCGTGGTTTTACGATGAACTGGCAATTTTTAGCAGTAAGTAATCGGTAATGAGTAATTTTCCTGGAGGGGTTGAAGGGGACTCTCGATCAAAAAATAGACCTAGGGGCGAAAGTGGCGACCAGCAATTCTGGTGGCATTTTACACCAGACTTTATTTCTGTTGTCTGCTTTGTTTATGTTCCGCTTTTGGGGTAAAGTCTTTAACAATTGTTACGAGAAACTTTCTCTAGTAACCTGAAGCATTATATTCTACTGTAGGTATTACTTAAGTAATTTTAGATAAAGCTCCTTGAAAACCCTAATAATAAATCATATTCAAGCTATAAAATATATTTTCTACGAATCCAGATGAAGTATCTTTTTTGTTTTTTACGAGGTAAAAAGTTTTTAATCCTTTTCTCCATGCTTCTGGTTATTGGTTCAGATAATAGGGCTGCAATGGCTTTTAACACTAATAATGTTATATATCTGGCTCAAAGTACTACGGATACAATATCTCCAGACGATGCACCACCTATTAGAGATTTTACTCCGACACAACCTTTACCAACCCAGACTTTACCACCGATAGATGATTTACTAGATTCTCCTACTACTATTCCTGATTCTTTACCATCAGGGGATGAGCGAGCAATTTTTGAAGTTAAGCAGTTTCAGATTGAAGGAAACACCGCCTTTAAAGATGAAGAAATAGAAGCTTTATTAGTTGACTACTCCGATAGAACTTTAAGCTTTGCAGATCTGCTCCAAATAGAAACTCTTATTAGTAAACTTTATACAGACAACGGTTATATTAATTCAGGTGCAGTAATTCCTGCTCAGGATATTGATGATGGTGTAATAACTATACAGGTCATCGAAGGTAGAATTGAAGAACAAGATATTACCGTAACAGTTGACGGAAGACTTAGTGAGGATTATGTTTTAGCTCGCTTAAGAAGAGGGACAAAAACTCCTTTAAACATTAACAAGTTGCAAGAAGCTCTACAATTATTACAACTTGATCCACTTATAGAAAGCTTGAATGCAGAATTATCTGTAGGAGCAAATCGCGATCGCTGGAAATTATCAGTAGAAGTTAATCAAGCTCCAGCTTTTCGCCCTGTAGTTTTTGCTAACAACAGTCGTACCCCTAGTGTGGGAAGTTTTCAACGAGGAGTGGAAATCACTCATAACAACTTTGCGGGGCAAGGAGATCGCGCTAGCTTTGTCTATAAAAATACCGATGGTAGTGATGATTTTGATGTCAACTATACAATTCCCTTTAACGCTCTTAATGGCACAGTAGCCTTAAGGTATCGTTATATTACCAGTGATATTGTAGAGTCTCCCTTTGACCAGCTAGATATTGAATCTGAAACTGATGAGTACGAAATTGCCATCAGACAACCTATTATAGTTACTGCAACTGCTAATTCTACTCAAGAACTGGCTTTGGGTTTAGAGTTTTCCCGTCAATCTAATAAAACAACATTAGAGAATAGACCGTTTCAACTTTCAGCAGGTTCAGATCTTGATGGAGAAACCACAATATATGCGTTGCGTTTCTTTCAAGACTGGACAAGACGTACTCGTCAAGAGGTTTTGGCTTTGCGATCGCAGTTTAGTGTCGGGTTAGATGTTTTCGACGCGACCATTAACGCAGAAGATCCTGATGGTGAGTTTTTTGCTTGGCGTGGTCAAGCACAATGGCTACGACAACTAGATGCTGAGGCTAATATTAACTTATTGTTACGTTCTGATATTCAGCTATCTACTAGCGAACTTGTCCCCCTAGAGCAGTTTAGTTTAGGAGGGATTGAGAGTGTTAGGGGTTATCGTCAAGACGTTTTACTAGGAGATAATGGGGTTTTATTTTCAGCAGAAGTAAGAATACCTGTTTATCGTTGGAGTCAAGGACAAAATAGTATTTCCCTAATTCCCTTTGCTGATGTAGGTACAGTGTGGAGCGATAGTGAGCCAACAAATCAAGAAGACGATACCTTACTTTCTCTGGGTTTAGGCTTGCAATTAGGAATCAGTGAACGCCTAAGAGCCCGTCTTGACTGGGGAATTCCTTTAATTGATGTAGAAGACCGAGATGAGACCTTACAAGAAAATGGAGTCTATTTCTCCATAGAATATTTACCCTTTTAACTTAACATTGACCATTGAAACCAGACAACATTTATCACCCTCTTTTAACTCAAAGGTAGTAGTTACAATGATGTCGAACTTACAATCACCCATAAATAGTCGATAGACAATTAATTATCTGGTTGAGAAGCGGTGCGGAAGGGAAAGCTAATAACCCTTGTGTCTCCCGCTTCCTGCAAAATTCGCAGCAAAAAAGGTACTCATCCCAGAAGCGCAATAGGGAATGAGAAATGTTTAAACAACTGATAAATGGTAAATCATAAATGATAAATGCAATCTTAACTAAGTTTAAAAAATACTACTCTCAAGTCAGAGATTTTTTCCTACCTTGGCGTAGTTTCAAGGTGTTTATTCTGGCTTGTTTGGGGCTGATTTGGGCTTTATGTGTTCCTGCTTTATCCGCCAACAAAGCCATAAGTCCACCCCAAGAGTTAGCACAACAGGGTCAAGCCTTATATGAATCAGGTCAATTGAACCAAGCTATTGAGATTTGGGAACAAGCAGCTATCGCTTATGAAGGGGAAGGCGATCGCAATGGTCGTATAGCTAGTTTACTCAATTCTGCTACCGCTCTACAAGCATTGGGATTATATGATCGATCTTGCAGTGCTATTTTTCAAGCCTTTGAGCTGCAAAATCCCAACTGTTTAGAATTTGTGGAAGAAACTCAAACTTGGGAATCTCAGTTAGCAACTAACGTTTTAAGTCAAACCGAATTTCAAGAAAACATCAATAATTCCCTTGACTCTTTGTTGCAAGTACCATCTTCTTCTAATAAGGCGATCGCTTTATTACGTCTGGGGGATTTTTTACGGGAAAAAGACTCTCTGATAGTATCAGGTAGGGTGCTGGAGTTGAGCCAAGAAACCTCTCAACAACTCGATGACCCCCAACAGACAACCGCTATACTAATTAGTCTGGGAAATACCGCCCGAGCTATGGCTCTAGCCCAACAAAACCGCTTTCCAGCCAAAACTGTCGCACTCAATATCATTGCTAACCGCAGAAGTTCCGCTAAAGCAGCCCTAGCAAGCTATCAACCAGCTATTCAATACTATCAGCAAGCTGCTAATCAATCTCCTGGCTCTATCAACAGTCTTAAAGCACAACTCAATCACCTCAGTCTCTTACTGGATGAGCAGGAGTTTTGGCAAAAAGCTACTACAGAACTAACTCAAGATATTAATGAACTAGGAATTTCCGACCCAAACTTTCTTCGCACTATTCAAGAAGGGTCAAGAAATTTGTCATTTGCCGTAGCCAGAGAGTTACAACCCCAAATTACCACATTGACCCAAGGTATCAAAAATCAGTTAGAGCAGTCTTCCCCTTCTCGCTCCGAAATTTATAGTAGAATCAATTTTGCTGAAAGTTTAATTCGTCAAGGGCTAACGAATCGAGATACAGCGCAAATTTTAGCAGTAGCAATTAAAGAAGCTCGTCAGCTAGAAAATCCCGTAGCAGAAGCAGAAGCCAGAGGCTACATGGGTACTCTCTATGAGGAACAAGAACAATACCCAGAAGCACGCCGTCTCACAGAAACGGCTCTAGAATTAGCCCCTACTGCTCAATATCCCGAAATTGCCTATCGTTGGCAAGCTCAATTAGGAAGAATACTCGCCAAACAACAGGAAAGAGAAATAGCTCTCGGGGCTTATTCCGCTTCCTTTAACACAATTAGAGCTCTCCGTAGTGACTTGGCGACTACTCCTGTAGAACCAATTTTCCGCGAATATATTAGCCTTCTCCTAGAAGAAGAACCCTCCCCAGACCAACTTAATCAAGCTAGGGATGTTTTAGAATCTTTGCAAATTGCCGAACTAGATAACTTTTTCCGCGATCCTTGTTCCGAAGTTGCAGATGAACCTGTAGTTATTGACCAAGTAGATCGCAAAGCAGCAGTAATATACCCCATTATTCTAAGCGATCGCCTAGAAGTCATCCTCACCCTACCAGGACAACCTCTACAACGTTATACCACCAACATTACTGCACGAGAAGTTAGGAATAAAATTCAGCAACTACGCCGTCAAGCTCTGACTAATCCTGGCTTTGCAGAAGCTCTACGAGGAGCTAGGGGGAATCCTCAACAGCAACAAACTATTCAAATCTCCTTGCAAAGATCTGTAGAACAAGATATCTTGCCCTTAGCAAGAGAGTTCTATGACTGGCTGATTCGTCCCGCAGAAAATCTATTGGCTGCGAGTGAAGTAGAAACTTTAGTATTTGTTTTAGATGGTCCTCTGCGTAATATCCCTATGGCTTTACTCTATGATGGGGAAGAATATCTCATTGAAAAAGATTACAACATCGCTCTATCTTCTGGTTTACAGTTAACCGCACCCCAACCCCTCCAAAGACAACCCATTAGAGTTCTAGCAGCAGGAACAACTGGAGCTTTCCCTCAGTATAATTTCCCTCCTATTCCTAAAGTAGAAGATGAGCTAAATCAAATTAAAACTATCTTTGGTGATTCTGAAGTCCTACTTAACCAAGAATTTACTCCAGAAAACCTAAGACGCAAACTTGAAGAATCCGACTATCCTGTAGTTCACTTAGCTACTCATGGTCAATTTAGTTCCACTTCCGATCAAACCTTTATTCTCAGTGGAGGTCAAACAGAAGGCGAGCGCTTAATTAACGTTAATCAATTAGATAATCTCTTACGAGTTCGGAGAATACAAGGCTCTCAACCAATAGAATTACTAGTACTCAGTGCTTGTAACACCGCTCAAGGAGATAACCAAGCGGTATTAGGTTTAGCAGGAGTAGCAGTAAGGGCTGGAGCGCGTAGCACCCTTGCAACTTTGTGGGGTGCAAATGATGATGCCACAGCAGAATTGATGGGTTACTTCTATCAAAATCTGGCAGAGGATATGGAAATTAGTAAAGCTAAAGCTCTCAGAGATGCCCAAATTAGCTTATTTCAAACTCCTGATTCTCAGTATTCTCATCCTTACTATTGGGCTCCTTTTGTCTTAGTTGGTAATTGGTTATAAGCTAGACACGACCAAGGTTTATGGGAGTTGGTGCAAGAGGTCTAGTATTCAATTGGACTATGGTACATAAAATTTAGTCACAGAATTAGGACTATAGTCCCTAGAATTCATCTACTATTTTAGATTACATTATGAGCAACAACGAGAGTGATACTTCAATCTCTGACGTTGCTCCTTGCATCTATAGCTTTTAGCTTTTAGCTTCTTAGTGTCATTGGAGTGCTACAAAGTGGTTAGGAAAATACAACCTTAACTTAGCGATTATACAAAGATAGGAAACTGACCTGTATTTGGTCATCAATTTCCACAGCTAACGACTAATAGCTAAGAGCTTTTATTGTAGTAACAGGAGAATCTTTGGGCTTTTCAACATCTTTGTGTAAGATTTCCCCAAATTGCCAGAAAAGTCATTGGATAATTCATTATTACCTTATGAAATACATAAATCGACTCAAAGCCCATCCTTTACGCTTGTTGCTTTATTTAGAGTGGATTTTATTTATTATTACTTTGATGGGGAGATTTGATGCTTCTAAATTGCCTTCCCCTAGAATGAAGCCCCCCATGCTTTTGCTTTTTCCCCAACTCAATGGCAATTCTCCTACTTTATTTATGTTATGCACGGTTGCTTTTATCATTCTTGGTTTATGGCAACCTAGTGGTAAATATGGGACAAACATTCGCTATACTGTTTTGGGATTTGTGTTAATTGCCTTAACTGGTATTACTAGCGGTACAACCATCCATGTTTTGCCCTCATTTCTATTAATTATGGTAATTAGAGGTTGTCTTAGCTTTAAATTACCTGGTTCTCTTGTTGTAGCAGGAATCTCTTTTTTCTGGTTTTTCCTCTCCTTATTTATTTCAGTTCAACATAATTTGAATAGCCTGAATATGCAACAAGTACCAGCAATTATTACCCCCGGTTCCCAACCCAAAGTTATCTATCAGTTGTACAGTAATGACGACCAATTTAAAGCTTTCATTATCAATATAGCGATCAATAGTGCTATTTTCTTTTGCCTAATTTCTTTGTTTGTTTTTCTTTTAGTTAATGCTTTACTTTCAGAATATCGCTCTCGAAAAGAATTGGCACTGGTCAACGAACAGTTAAGAGAATACGCTTTATTAATTGAAGATCGAGCTATGTTGCAAGAGCGCAACCGTATCGCTCGTGAAATTCATGATTCTTTAGGACATTCCCTAACCGCCCAAAATATCCAATTAGCTAATGCCTTATTATATCTGCGTTCTAATCTAGATCGCACCGAGACATTTTTAACAGAAGCTAAAAAACTTGGTTCTCATGCACTACAAGATGTACGTCATTCTGTGGCTACCCTACGCTCAGATCCTTTACAAGGAAAATCTTTAAGTTTAGCGATCGCTGATTTAGTAGAAGATTTACAATATCGTACTGAGATTACTTTCCATTATCACAGTGAGATTCCCCATACCCTATCCCAAGAAATTACTACTACGGTTTATCGTATTGTGCAAGAAGCCTTGACTAATATGATTAAGCATTCTCAAGCAACAGAAGTTAATATTTCAACACAATTAGTAGCTAATTATTTAGAAGTACAGGTTAAAGATAATGGCACAGGATTTGACCCTAAAGAAAATACTACAGGATTTGGTATTCAAGGTATGCGAGAAAGAACTACTGCTTTGGGAGGAATATTTAATTTAGTTAGTATGCCAGACATGGGATGTCAAATTACCGCTACAATTCCCTTATTTGGTAAATACTAAGTATCCCCGTCCTAATAAACTCATCAGTTAAGTGATGGAAGTTAACTAATATTATGATTCGCATATTGCTGGTTGATGATCAAACAATTATCCGTCAAGGATTAAGAAGCTTACTAGAGTCTCAAGCAGATTTTCAGATAGTAGGGGAAGCGGAAAATGGCAAGAAGGCGATCGCTCTAGTGGCAAAACTATATAAAACCCCAGAACAACCAGATTTAATTTTAATGGATGTGCGGATGCCTGTTATGGATGGTGTAGCTGCTATTTCTCAGCTAGCGGAGCAATTTAGCTCCATCTCAGTTTTGGTTTTAAGCACCTTTGATGACGACGAATATATTACCCAAGCCATGGAATTTGGAGCTAAAGGCTACTTACTTAAAGATACACCTATAGAAGAAATCGCCGATGCTATAAGGGCTGCTGTTAAAGGCTACACTCAACTAGGACCTGGTTTATTTCAAAAATTTCTCACTCAATCCGCTCCAAATCAGTCCAATCTACCAACAGAATTACCAACAGTTTTACAAACACTGACCCCCAGAGAAAAAGAAGTTTTATCTTTAATTGCTAAAGGAGCGAATAATAAAGAAATTGCTCAAGAACTCTATATATCGGAAAGAACGGTAAAAGCACATATTACCAGTATTCTGAGTCAATTAAAGCTACGCGATCGTACTCAAGCTGCAATATTTGCTACTCACTACAAATTTTTTAAGTAGTATCTTCAGAAGGGAAGTCCAGAGCAAGCGATCGCTCTGCCCCATCACCAACTACTTTTGATTGCAGCCTTTTAGAGCAGTTACAGTTATATCCACACACCATTGATTCTCTGGATAGGTAAGTTCTAAAAAACCACTATATAATTCTTGTTTTAGATAAGGACTGTCTAATACAGCCCAATTTTTCAACACTCTTTCTTTTCCGTTAGTTTTAGCACTACCAATACCACCGTTAGAATTATAAGTCATTTGAAGGCGATCGCCTTTTATTGTTTTATAACCTATCTTTCCTTTTCTCTCCCAGTCTCGATCATCTATCTCAGTGTTATCCAAAGCTTGTTTTAAACTCTCAAAAGTTGGATAATCACTTGTAGAAACCACATCAGTTATCCAAGCTGTATTAGTCCCAGTTGCTGCTAGAAACTGATAGTTTTGAGACTTTTCTGAAACTTGCTCTTGCCAACTGATTTTATCCCCCCAAGCCCGCGCACACAACCAAGTTTTTTCAATTTGCCAAATATACCAATTATTATACTTTTGGGGTTGACCGTAGCGGTTTGGCAACACAAGATGAGAACGACCAGGTACTCCTGCTAGTTTATCCTTGTTATTCAGCCTTAATTGATAGATTACTGCACCTTTTTCTTGTACATATTGGTCGCCTGGAGAAGCACCAGTTGCCATTGAATTGTTAAAAGTTCCACCTAAACTAATTACCGCGTTATTAACTCCCTTGGGGTCACGAATAACTAACTTATAGGTAGCATATTGAGCATTAATTGTTCCTTTGACTTGATAGGAACGTCTAGGGATAAGAAGCGTCCCTAAACTGTAATCTGGGGTGACATAGAATGTTTCCCAAAATTGGTTATCTTGGTGATAAGTGTAATAACTAGGATGACTTGCTTTAAGTACAAAAGGTAGAGGCACTTCTTTCCTAGCAAGGGCTTTAAATTGGTGCGGAGGTCGATAGCTACTTAATGCTGCGAGTACAGCAACTCTTGCGTTTTTATAGGCAATAGATTCTACAGTTTTAAGGTCATCTCCCCACCAAACCCATGCTAAAGCACTTAATTCACTTCCACCCCAAGTTCCCCGATCAAAACCACGACTTTCTGCACCTCCAGCAGTCCCCCAACTTAAACGTAATGCCATATTTGCTGCATACCAATCTAGTGTGTCTTTTGCTAATTGTTTTAATTCAGGTGTTTTAGCAAAATCATAAAGATTGAGTAGTCCACCAATAGAATAGGGATAATAAATAGAAGAGTGAAATTCCCCTTGTCCAATGGTGAGAAACTTATTCAATTCTGAACGTAGCCAAGCCTCATTGGTTGCTGCTACTGCTGGAAGAGAATTTGACCATCCACTCCCATCCATAAAAGCCAGACCTGATATTCTTTCCATAAACATATGATTTTCCGTTCCCTGTTCCATCCATTGGAAAACACGGGGAGGTTCTATCATACTGCGATAGTAAGCCTCAACTTTTTTGGGCATCATATCTCGAAAGAGAAAGAAAATACGGACATCATAAATGCTGCGGAAATGGTAGAGGCTAGGTCTGTCTCGATCTATATTTAAGAGAACTTCCCAACTGTGCTGAGGATCGTAGGTTTCTTCTAAACTAAGACGGGATAAAATAACTGGAAGCAAGTATTTATGAGGATCCCCCAGATTAATTCTTCGCCACCAAGCATCAAGTCGATCTAAATCTCGTGCAGCTAACTTTTCTCGAATAGCAAGACTACGAAGTTGAAAAGCTTGCTCTTCTAATTCTTCTTGATTCTGTATTTCAAGTGCATTGTTTTGGTTAGTTACGGGTAAGACTGTCTCTGTTATGTTAGAGCCACAACTAACACAAATAATCAAAGCTAAGAGACTAGCAATTCCTAAAAGTTTAGACTTCATAATATTGCGAACTACGATTGGTAAGGGGTTCAGCTTCAATTTTTGGCAACACAACAATATAACTCAGATATTGCACTCATACAGGAAAATATCTCAGTTTTTAGGTTGCGCGGTTTTAGGTTAAGAAAAAAAGAACTATCCACCTATTGCGACCGCAGCCCGTACAAGGCTAATTCTTATGGAAAAAGTCCCATTAATTTGGCTCGTACAGACGCTTTGGGGGAGTAGAGACGGGATATATTGCGTCTCTAACAAATAATTAAAAAATCCCTAAGCTCGCGGTTCTATTACCTACTACCTAACACCTGTTATTGAGTAGTATTTAGGTACTGACACAAAAACTCAGTATCACTCTGGTAGTTGAAGCACTGTGTTTTTAACAAATAAAGCTTATTGATAATAGTCTAGCAATTAACGTTGCATTTATATCTAGTGCTTTGGGTGGTGTTGAAGTTCAAGTTTTACGCTATATAGTTACTACTTGAGCAATGAGAATTTTTGTGCAGTTCAGTAAGATTAAAAAAGATAAAATAATTAATAATTAACTTTTTGTAGTGACTGGAAATACAGGACTGTTCAACCGCCGTTTCGCTTCTAATTTTATTCCCCTGCCTCCAGGGCAAGTGCCAAAAGTAGGCTCAATCGCACCAGACTTTAGTTTACCAATTGTTGGGGGTGGGCATGATGTAAAGCTTTCAGACTATCGAGGAAAACAACCTGTAGTCTTAGCATTCACTCGTATCTTCACCGAAAAACTATTTTGCCCTTATTGTTATCCTCACATCCAAGACTTGAAGGAACGCTATCAAGAGTTTAAAGACAAAGGGGCTGAATTATTGATGATTTCTAGCACTGACCCCGTTCAAAGTCATGAGATTGTTGACCAACTCAGCTTGCCTTATTCTTTCTTATACGATCCAGATTGCAGTATCTTTCGCCGTTATGGAGTAGGACAAGCTCTGGGCGCACCTTTACCCGCTCAGTTTATTGTGGACTCATTAGGTCGAATCACCTTTCGACATCTGTTTTCCTTTATAGACGGTAATGCAGAGACAGATACTATCCTGAAAGAGCTAGATAAGCTTTCGGATAATTGACACTCCCTCATTAAACCTTGTAAAGGTTAATGAGGGATTCTTGCTTAATCAAGCAGTTACTAGGTCTTACAGCTTACGCTGTTCGACCCCCGCACCTCGCTCTCCACAAGCAATTTCTTTATAACCTACGGGCTGTCCGACCGCAGTTTTTCCCCTTTGTTTTAAGATTAAAGAACTTGCAATATCCCTATCAATCTCAATGTTACAGTAAGGACAAATATGTAACCTTTGATTTAATAATTTTTTGCCAGTAAACAATCGACAATTCGGGCATTCTTGGCTACTATAATCTTTATCTAATTTGAGATAAAATTTGTTTCTTTTCCAGCAAATAAAAGGCAATATTTCATTCATAAAACTACCAATACCAGAATCAAGAGATTGCTTTCTAAACAGACCTTTTGACCAAGATTTATAATTAATGTCTTCGACAAAGATATTGTCTGTTTGGTCGCATAAATAATGAGCTAGTTTAAATAACCAATCTCGTCTAGCATTACTTATTTTTTCATGAAATAAAGCAATTTTATTTTGCAATTTTAGCCAATTATTTGAGCCTTTAGTCTTATTCTTAAGTTTTAACTGAAGTTTTTTCAACTTCTTAAGTTTACTCCTAAGAAACTTCGGACTCTTAATCAACTCTTGATTGCTAGTAGCAATAAAATTTGATATTCCTGCATCAATTCCTAATGATTTTTTCCCTGGTAGTGCATCTGGCACAGTTTCAGTAGATTGAAACACAATCATTAAGTAATAACCACTTGCGCGCCTAACAACCTGGAATTGTTTAGGGGTAAAGCCAACAGGATAAGGTCTAGATTGTCTAATTTTTATCCACCCGATTGAAGGGAGTTTTACTTTTCCTTGGTCTAAACAATTCTTAAGTAGTTGGGGAAAAATAAAGCTACGAAATCTATTTTTAGTTTTAAACCGAGGAAACCCACGTTCTGGCACTTTGAAAAAATCAGTCCAAGCCTTATCTAACCTCTTTAAAACTTGCTGCAATGTTTGAGCGTTTACCAGCTTTAAATGAGAAAATTTCTTTTTAGCTTCAGTTAACGTTTTAGCCTGATTCTTGTAACTAGGGAATGGAGCATCCGCAGGAATTATGTATTCAGAAAGTATCGAGCAACAATCAATTCTTCTCTTTCGTCAGTTAAATGATTTCAATGGCGAAAGTGACCATTGCCATTTATTAGTTGAGTTTAAGCCTGATGTTCAATTGTCCAAATTAATTGCTAACCTTAAAACAGTAAGTTCAAGATTAATTCGTAAAGAATATCCTGAACTTAGTAACAAATATTTTTATGGAAAACCTCATTTTTGGACACGTAGCCCACTTTGTTGCTAGCTGTGGTGGTGTAACTGTGGAGCAACTTAAGGCTTATGTCGAAAAACAAAAATCTCCTGATAAATAACGATGAATCGCGACATTTAAGATAGGGGCTTGAGGAAAAACTCAAAGAGGAAACAGATTTGTTATATAAAGAAAGATGAAGACTCAGAAAAATACTTCCTGAAACTTCATCTTGAGCTAAGTCTTGGTTTATTAGGCAAAAAACCTGATTAATCTAAGAGTTTGGCTAATTCCTCGGCTAGTGTATCTACAGTAAAGCGAATTTGCTCTTCAGTGTGATTACAAGTTACAAAAAATCGTAACCGCGCTCCATTTTGGGGAACTGAGGGATAAATCATAAAGGGAACATTAATGCCTCTTTTAAAGAGATTTTGCGATAGTTCTATAGATTTGAGAGAATCTCCCACAATAATCGGGATTACAGGAGAATCTTTACTCATTCCTGTATTGAGATTTTTTTGCTTAGCTAATTGCAGAAAGAATTTAGCTCTAGCTTGTAATTGTGCCACTCTTTGAGGTTCTGCTTTCAAAACTTTGATGGCAGCTATAGTTGCTCCTGTATTCGGGGGCGACATTCCCACACTAAAAACAAACCCAGGAGCAGTATATTTGAGGTACTCTATCAAAGCATTAGAACCAGCAATATAACCGCCACAACTAGCAAAAGACTTGCTGAGAGTTCCCATCCAAATGTCTACATCTTTGGGATTGATGCCAAAATATTCTGCAATACCCCTTCCTGTTGCGCCAATAGTTCCCATGGAGTGCGCCTCATCTACCATGAGAAAGGTTTTATACTTTTTCTTGAGGGCAATAAAAGGGGGTAAATCTGCAATATCTCCATCGGTGCTATAGACTCCCTCAATAACGATTAGAACTTTTTGATAGCGGTGACGGCGATCGCGTAAAATCTCTTCTAAAGTTTCAAAATCATTGTGGGGAAAAGCGACTAAACTTGCTCCGGAGAGAAAACATCCTTGTAGAATGCTGTTATGACTCAGAGCATCATAGAGTACAAGATCGTTTTTGCCAAACAAATGACCAATAGTGGTGACATTAGTGGCGTGACCTCCTACCATTACGATACTATCTTCTGTGCCAATAAAATCCGCAATAGCTGTTTCTAGCTCCCGATGTAGGGGTTTTTCCCCTGAAATCAGCCTACTAGCACAAGCAGAAGTCCCATAAACTGCGATCGCCTCTTGAGCAGCTTGATCTACTTTCGGGTCGCCACACATTCCAATATAGTTGTAAGTAGCAAAATTAATTAGTTCCTGATCATTTACAGTAGTCGTGTCATTTACTACTTGCTCTTGAGGAACAAAAAAAGGATTACCATTACCCAAGCTCTGAACTTGTTGCAGTTTCAGTTGTAGTTTTTTGTATTCTGGTAGTTGGGCAAAATTATAGTATTCTTCAGGAATTACAGAATCGTGATCTCTGTGTTCTGAGTTAGCAATAATATCGCTGTTAAAAGGTTCTGATGATAAGTTATTCAGTTCAACTTGATTAAAAGGAGAAACAAGCTCTAGACCACCACCATTAGAACTAGAATGGTCATGCTCATCAGGATTTGTCGCTAGATATTCTGCTAAAGTCTCAATACTCGGATAATCCCAAAGTAGGGTGGGAGACAAACGACATCCCAAATAACTTTCTAACTCTCCTGAAAGATTAACCGCTTCAGCCGAATCTAAACCATATTCACTAAAATCTTGTTCCGTATCTATTTCATTAGGTTTTAATTCTAGTAATTCTGCTACTTTGTCAATTAACCAACCCTCTATAGATTCCCTTGTCGGGTAAGAACTAGAGAGTTCTAGTTTATTGCTTTTAGTCAAGGAATTACCCTTATTATTTGTCCCATTCCAGGTTTCATTTAATAGTGTCATTAAATCACTCCTACACCACTTTTAATATAATCTAGGGTCTAGCTGACACTTTTCCAGACCAATTTATTAGATATGATGGTTATTTTGCCACGAACCCCTGCTAAAAGACCAGAATATTTAGCAGGGGTCGTAGTACTTTAGTTATTTTTAATCTAATTTTGAGACAAATTAAGTTATCCCGTAACTAATGCTAAGAAACTTTAACTAGCTACATATTCACGAATGTAAGCTCTTCTTCTTCTTAATTGGGTTAAAGCTTGATGTTCTAGTTGACGGACTCTTTCTCGACTCAGATTCATTCTTTGACCGATTTTAGCCAAGGATAGTTCTTTACCATCTTCCAAACCAAAGCGCAAAGAAATAACTTCTCTTTGTTGGGGGGTTAAATCAGCCATGAGACTGAATAAATCTTGTCTCAATAACTCTTGAGTCGCATATTTATCGGGAGAAATACCGTCATCTTCTAATAATTCCGATAATTCGGTATCTTGATTGTCTCCTACTCGCACATCTAAAGATATGGGTTGTCTGGCGACGCTGAGATATTCCCGAATTTGAGCCGTTTCTAAGTCTAATTCCACGGCAATTTCGGCTGGTGTGGCATTTCTTCCTAGTTTTTGCGATAGTTCTCGCTGAGTTTTTTTGATTTTGTTCAGTTTCTCCGTAATATGAATTGGCAGACGGATTGTCCGCGCTTGTTGTGCGATCGCTCTGGTAATGGCTTGGCGAATCCACCAGTAGGCGTAAGTAGAGAACTTGTAACCCTTAGTAGGGTCAAATTTTTCTACTCCTCGTTCTAAGCCGAGGCTACCTTCTTGAATCAGATCTAGAAATTCCATATTCCGTTTCTGGTATTTTTTGGCGATCGCTACTACCAGTCGTAAATTGGCTTCGATCATTTTCTTCTTCGCCCATTGTCCTTTCTTAATAACCCTGTTTAGTTCTACTTCACTCAATTGAACTTCGTCAGCCCACTCCTTCAGACTTAGCTTTCGCTCCAGCTTTTTCTCTAATGCTGTTTTTTTCTCCAACAGGGTCATCATGGTCTGTACTTGTTTCCCATAGACAATTTCTTGTTCATGGGTTAACAATGGTACCCTACCAATTTCGTGCAGATAAGCTCGAACCATATCTGCGGAATAATTTGTAGTTTGTTTTGGTTGTTCGATTTTGGCTGTGGGCATCTGTTACAGTTGTGACTCCTTAGTTGTTGTGGAAGGTCTTATGACGATTGTGGTCAGCGTTACTCCGCACTAGGGGCTTACAAATACCTGAAGTTAATTCAGATCGAAGTCCTTGGCAAAACCACAGAGCCTACGCCGACTGCATTCTGTGGTAAATTAAATAAAGCAGGATCAGTCTATTCTGAACTATTTAACCTCATCCATCTCAGCTAACAAGAAGCTGGCTGAGGATAACTTAGGACTTTATTTAATTGCATACTTCATTGACGTTAGTTAACGGTAAAAAGTTCAATTTTTACCTTAATAAACTCAGATAAAAAAGATATTAATCTTTAATCTATTGCATCTAACTTAATATTGAACTAAAAATCAGATTTTTTGCTGAGTTTTCTAGGGGGGATTGCCGAACTCACCCTTATTATACTGGTAGTACTTTATCTTTCACAAGGTCAATAGAAATCGGGAATAGCTACTCCCACCTCCGTTATTAGGTGTTAGGTGTTAGATATTAGGTATTAGGTATTAGTGATTAGGTGTTATGCCAATTCCGCAATCAATTGCTACAAATCTTTATATGTGTTCCCTCTCCTCTCAGTCTCCCCTCGTCTTTCCCCTCCTCTCCCAGTCTCCAGTCCCTTTGGATCATGAGATTTTAGATTTTTCTTATGTTTCTTATAGCTTAAATTTTAATGACTGTGGTAACAAATTACACAATTTTGCTTTATTTTAATTAAATTTAACAAATATAAGAGACAAATCCCCTATTCTGACTATTCTGACTCAGCCTTATAAAATATATTCTTGAAAGTAATGTCGGATTCTACTTCAAAAAATGCAAATTAGAAGAATTAATCCTAATCCTCCCGTTAATACAGGAGAAGTGATATATCAAAGTAATATTTCTAATGCTAAACCTCAGCATATTTTAGAAGAAATTGTTTGGCACAAAGAAGCGGAAGTGGCAAAAATGCGCGATCGCCTACCGTTATTAAAATTGCGTCAACAAGCAGCAACTGTCGAACCCCCCAAGGATTTTTTATCTGCTTTAAAAAATGGTAAAACCAATCCTGCTTTGATTGCAGAAGTGAAGAAAGCATCTCCCTCTAAAGGAATAATTCGAGAAGATTTTAAGCCAGTTGAGATCGCCAAATCCTATGAAGCTGGTGGCGCGAGTTGTCTTTCTGTCTTAACTGATAGTAAATTCTTTCAAGGTAGCTTTGACAACTTGAATTTAGTCCGTCAAGCTGTTGACTTACCTCTATTATGTAAAGAGTTTATTATCTATCCTTATCAAATTTACTTGGCTCGCGCTAAAGGTGCAGATGCAGTACTACTGATTGCAGCTATTTTACAAGAACAAGATTTAAACTATTTTGTTAAAATTACTCAATCCTTGGGTATGACTCCTTTAATTGAGGTTCACACTCTCGAAGAGTTAGATAAAGTTTTGGCTGTTGATGGAGTAAATTTAATTGGGATTAATAACCGCAATCTAGAAAATTTTTCTGTTAGCTTACAAACTACTCAAGAAATTTTAGCTGCTAGAAAAGATATCTTAAATGAAAGAGATATCCTAATCGTAAGTGAGTCAGGATTATATACTAGTGATGACCTCAAGTTTGTTAAAGATGCAGGAGCCAAAGCTGTTTTAATTGGAGAATCTTTAGTTAAACAACCAGATCCAGAAGAGGCAATTAAAAAGCTATTTCTTTAATAGAGAAAAAATCTTTCCTCTGTCCTCATAATTCATCTTTCATCCCTTTAACTGCGAAAGCCATGCTCACAGCGATCGCCCATTGCTTGCTTTCCCAGATCAAACAGTGTTGAATTAATTAATAATTCTCCAAATCAAATAAAGATCAAGTTGATTGGTTGAAGTGGTTAGTGGTTAATAATCCAGGCAACTCCAGCAGCGATCGCCTCAGCTAAAATACTAATTACTCGGTAAATAGCTACTGCCACTAACACTGTAGCAGGAGGAAACACAGACTGGTCTAAAAGCGCGATCGCTGTTGCTTCAAAAACTCCCACGCCACCTGGTGCACCAGGAACAACTAAACCCAATAACCAAGCGATACTAAAAGCACTAAGTAATGCAGGAATTTGGGAAAATGTTATCTGTTGTAATGAGATAAAAGTAAACAAAAATCCCACACCTCTAAACCAGACAAATCCCATCTCTCCGAGAAAAGGAATTATGGGGTATTTCTGAAGGGAAGTATGATTGATGGTTTCTGTATCTTTTAGCTTTTTACTTTTACTTAAACGCTGAATTATAGGATTTAAAATTCGAGGATGAATCCCTATTAATACTGCCAATAAGCTAGCAATCTGTCCGAAAAATACTAAAATACTAAAATCAGTTTCTACCCAGCCAAAGCTAGTGCTAACAATAGCAATTAATAAAGCAGAAGCAGCCATCAATAAAGGTTCTAACAACACACTAAGAGTAGCTGCACTCAGAGAACTTCCCTTCTGAGAAACCGCATTGATTCTGCCATAAAAATGCCACACATTACCAGGTAAATACTTAGCAATATTAGTTATCAAATAAACTTTGATTCCTTGTCCAACTCCCAGAGAAAGATTAAAAGCATTAAGTATCCAAGTCCAAACCCAGCCAGACCAAACATGAGCCAATAGAGTTACTATTAAACCAATAGTTACCATCAGCCATCCCCTAGTATCTATAGTGATAGCTGAAATTTCTGCAAAGCGATCTTTAAAAGTTTTCAGGAGAAAAAATAATGTTCCTCCTAAAATCACCCAACGGAAATAAGGCTTAATAATACTAATAATTTTCTTCATTCATAAAATAGCAATAGCTATCTTCTAAAACAAAATAGGTTTAATTATTATTAAAACATCTTGAAGCAATAAATCAGGACAATCACAGATTAAACTTGCCGATCTAGCCCTAAAATCGAGAGAACGTACTTGATCTGTCATAATTACTCCTGTAACTGCCAATCCCTTCGGAATTCTGACATAAAAAGGATTTTTCCCCTTGGTGATGCTAATGGAACATACAATAGGGAATCCCATTTTGCGATTAAATGCAGAAAGTATATTATATACTTGAATTCTGGTATTCTGCTAAACTCCTTAGCATTCTTGCTTATCAGGATTATGTGTAAACTTAGTGCATGAGCAGAAACTAAAGTATCTAAAGAACCAATAGGAGTTCCTTATTTTTCTAGTTTCGCTCTAATTTCGATCTTGTTCCTGTGGTTGTTGACCAACATCACTCATAAAATCATCGGAAAACTATTCTAGACTATTAAACAATGTCTCCCAGGAATCTTTATAGGGTAAAAAAATTACTACTGCATTACCCATAGGCTTAATGACAACTTTATCCTCAGAAAAACGGTACTTTTTAGGCAACCTAACCGCCTGACTTTTGCCATCTTGAAATAGTTTAGCGGGTTCCATTTTGGATTTGGTTTTAGTATTTATGTTTGCAAGATTTAATTATACCATTTCTCAAAAGTAACAAGAGACTTAGTTGAAGTAAAAACTCGCGCATTCAAAATTAAAAAGTTAATAATAACAGGGGTTTCTGAGAGTAATTATATTAGTAAATAATTTGGTTATGTATTTAGCTAGTTTCGAGAATTGGTATTACCTTGTAACCTTAAAAATTGATAGTACTGACTTTATTTAAGAGTGATCTCATACAGGGCTATTTAATTCTTAATTTAATCCACCAAGAAATCAATTTCTTGGCTCAAATAAGAAGTCCGTTTAAACGGACTTTGGCTATCAGACAGATAATTTATTATCTGGAGGCATGAGAATGAAATAACCATGGATCGCATATTACAGGGAATATGCGATCGCAATGTAAGAAAATCTGTTTATCTTCAATACTCAAAAATATTATCACTTATTAAGAATATTCGCTTCATGAGAGTCAAAAAAAGCTATAGAATATCTGAGTCGTCGCTCTTTAATAGAAATAACGACTACTGGGTTTACTCAACAATCAGTAATTATGGAATATGTAACAGAAAAAATCATTGATAGTGTTGTTGAAGAAATTATTACAGAAAAAATTGCTTTATTTAACGCTTATGCTCTAATTAAACCTCAAGGAAAAGATTATATTAAAGACAGTCAAGTCAGAGTTATTTTAAAACCTCTAGTAGATAAATTACTAATTCATTTTGGTTCTAAGCAGCAGATTGAAGCAAAATTACATTAGTGGTAGCTGGGATGAAACGATTAAACTTTGGGATATGACGACAGGAAAATGTTTTAAAACACTGCGATCGCCTAAACTAGAGGAAAAGATGAATATTAAGGCAATTTCTGGTTGAACCGAGGCGCGAAAAATGACCATTTAAACAATGTAGGGTGGGCAATGCCCACCCTACATCTGGTATTTTCATGTTTTAGGAGAGAGAAAATAGTATCTCCTTGTTAGAGAACGAAGTATCAGAATCAAACAATAGTTGCAGAATCAGCAATGTTTAGTGTTTGTCTTCAATTACTTGATCGATTAAACCGTATTCCTTAGCTTCTGCTGCGGACATAAAATAATCGCGGTCTGTATCTTTTTCAATCTTCTCGATAGGTTGACCAGTATTATCTGCCAACATTTGATTGAGTTGAGCGCGGATACGGAGAATTTCTTTAGCTTCAATTTCGATATCAGTCGCCTGTCTACGTCCCTGAATTCCTCCTAGGGGTTGGTGAATCATAATACGGGAATGGGGTAGAGCCAAACGTTTACCTTTAGTACCTCCAGCGAGTAAGAATGCTCCCATAGAAGCAGCTAAACCCACACAAATAGTTACTACTTCAGATTTAATGTGTCTCATTGTGTCGTAGATTGCCAAACCAGCAGTTACAGAGCCACCAGGAGAGTTGATGTAGAGATATATCGGTTTACTGGAGTCTTCAGAGTCAAGGTATAACATGATGGCAATAATTTGGTTAGCGATACCATCATTGACACCCCTTCCTAGAAAAATAATTCTTTCACGGTATAGGCGATCGTAAATACTAATCCAGTCACTATAGGATTGACCGGGCATTTGGTAGGGAACTTTTGGAACACCAATGGGCATGAGCTATTTTTACCTTATTGTTAATGTTAAGTGAGTGCAGGAACAGGAGTTGGTAAGTCTTTGGAACTTTCCAAAACCTTATCAATTAAGCCGTATTCTTTAGCATCTTGGGGAGTCATATACAGCATTCGGTCAGTATCCTTGCTGAGTTTGTCCATAGGCTGACCCGTATTTTTAGCAAGTATTTCTAGTACGGCTCGTTTATTTTCTAAAACTTCTTTAGCACGAATTTGAATATCTGTAGCTTGACCCTGCGCTCCTTGACGAGCCTGATGCAGAATGATGGTAGCATGGGGCAAACTAGCGCGGAAACCTTTTGTTCCAGAAGAGAGAATCATCGCAGCAGTACCCATCGCCTGACCAATACAAATGGTATGAACTGGAGGTTTGATATAGTTCATGGTGTCACAGATGGCAAAAGCTTCTGTTTCAAAACCAATGGAATCTCCGCCATACCAAGATGTTCCAGTGGAGTTGATGTACATATAAATGGGTTTTTCAGGGTCATCAAACTGCAAAAATAGTAGTTGAGCAACAATTAGTTCAGTTACATCAACCCCAATCTGATCCTTATATTCATCAGGAGATACTAAAGGAAGTCCCAGATAAATAATACGCTCCTTCAATAAGAGTGAAGGTAAATCTGGGGGTGGAGTGCGGTAGGAAGAATCACCTCTATAGGGTGCTTGAACGGCTTGGATTGGTGAATTCATAGTAAGAGTTACTTATGGTTTTTTGCTAAATGGTTAAAAATTTCAGAGAATTACAATAACCAATAGACCCTAATATGCTGCTAGATAATAGTGGTATTGTAAATCTTAACGCATTCAGGATGGGGAGTTATAGAGAATGGGTGGCGGGAAAACCGAAGTAAATCAACTTGTTGACCACCCTAAGACATCTGAAATTGATTGATTACTGATACAGAGTTTTGTATCCTATTCTTTTTTCAAATCAGTATTAAGATATTGCTACTCAAATGACTGTTGATAGATAATATGGCTCGTACTATTGCTTTGATCGCTCATGATCGCCAAAAAGACCAGATTGTAGAATTCAGCCTCCGTCATCAACCTGTATTATCTCGCTATCGTCTTATCGCTACAGGAACTACAGGACAAAAGATTCAGGCTGCAACTGATTTAATAGTAGAACGAATGGAGTCAGGTCCTTTAGGGGGAGATGCTCAAATTGCTGCGGAGGTAGTTGCAGGAAATGTTGTTGCAGTAATCTTTCTCATTGATCCTCTCTATGCACAACCCCATGAACCTGATATTCAGGCTTTACTCAGAATTTGTAATGTGCAGAATGTGCCTCTGGCTAGCAATTTGGCTACCGCCTCGGCGGTAGCAACTAGTTTAGCTAATAGTGTTACTGCTCATCTCATTTTTAATCCTGTATCGGGTAAGGGCAATGCAGAACAAGATTTAAAACTGATTCGGGAACTCCTTGAACCCCATTTACACCTAGAAGTTCATCAAACTACCCCCGAAACCGATCCCAAAGAATTAGCAGCACAGGCTATTGCAGATAAAGCGGATATAATCATCGCTTCAGGAGGAGATGGTACAGTATCCGCAGTTGCAGGAGCAATTATTGGCAAAGAAATTCCTTTAGGAATTATCCCTAGAGGTACAGCTAATGCTTTTGCTATGGCATTGGGTATTACTCAACAAATTACCCCCATCAGGAAAGCTTGCGAAATTATTTTAGCTGGTAAAACCAGAGTTATAGACGCTGCTCGTTGCAATGATAAACCTCTAATTCTCCTAGCAGGAGTCGGGTTTGAAGCGGAAACCATCGCCCAAGCGGATCGAGAAGCTAAAAACCGTTGGGGTTCTCTGGCGTATATAGTAGCTGGTTGGCAACAATTAGATCAACACCAATTATTTGAAGCGGAAATTACTGTCAACGGTAAAACTCAAACTTGTCAAGCAGGTGCAATTACTGTAGCTAATGCTGCTCCCCTAACTTCTATCTTGGCGCAAGGTAAAGGAGAAGTAATCGCAGATGACGGTTTACTCGATATTACAATTGCTACCGCCGAAACCAAATTTCAAGCAGTAGTTTCGATGTTGGGAATGCTAGAAGCAGCTTTAATTGGCAACAATACAGAATTAGACAATGTAGTTCATATACGGAGCAACAAAATTGCTATCACTGCTAACCCTCCTCAAAAAGTAGTCTTGGATGGGGAAATTATCGGAACTACTCCTTTAGAAATTTGTTCTATTCCCAAGGGTTTAACTGTTTTTGCTCCCACTACAAAATAATATCAATAGTTGATGGTTGCTAAAAAGCTACTCCCCAGTCTCCCCTTAAGTGGATAGCCATTTTGATTTAGATTTTGTATTTATTGTCAAGTTTATTTAACAAAAATTTATGATATTTGTTATCTTAATTATGAGATAAGTCAACAAAAGTTAATATTTAAAATTGAGGGACTTCTGACCCAACAAAGTTAAATCTTGCTTAAGCTTTATTTTTCAGCCATTTAAGCGTACTAGCTTGAGATTAAATGTTTTATATACAGCCACATAAACACAGAACCAAAATGATTGATGCTTCCCAACTTCTCAAGCTTTACAGTTTGGGAGAGCGCGATTTCAGTAGAGTTAACCTCCAACAAGCTTATTTGAGCGAGGTAAACTTAACTGAAATAAAATTATGGCGAGCTAATTTGGCTGAAATTAATCTTAGTCGTGCTGTTTTACGAAGAGGCAATTTAAGTGAGAGTAATCTTACTGGAGCAACTCTTTGGCAGACAGATTTTCAGCGAGCCAGTTTAATTTCCGCGCAACTGAGTGAAGCAATGCTAATTCGGGCTAATTTCTCTGGAGCTATTTTACACAAGTCTCTTTTTATTGATGCAGATATGCGGTTAATTTGCTTAAAAGAAGCAGATTTACAAGGTGCTGATTTATCAGGAGCTAACTTGAGCTATGCTGACTTGCGTTCAGCGAATTTGAAGGAAGCTAATCTGAGTAATGCTGTTCTGACGGGAGCTTGTTTAGCTGGAACTGACCTGAGTAATACCAACCTAGAAGGGACAATTTTAGAGGGAGTAGATTTAGGTCATACTATTTTACCGAAGATAGAAGTGAGTAAAATCGCCCTAATTCGTAATAAGGTAAATAATATCGGGGGGCGATCGGTTAAGTAACAAAATTCTCTAGTCTCGACTTTATGGCGCAAATCAGAGCTTTCTTGCCAGTTCAACTAGACTGGGACTTATTTTATTGTGGTGAGGGGCAACAATGACCTTGACTAGTTCTCTAATGCGGGACTTAGTCACAGAGTATTCTAGTGTTCGTCCCCAAATATACTTCAAATCTTCTTTACTTGCCCTAGCTCGTGCGATGGAAGATTTGGTGTTGGTAAATGATGATCTTCCTTTAGTCATCGCTAATTTTCAACAGGAGCGTTTTTTCCGCTCACAAGAACGTCGCTTCTCTCGTATTGCTCAAAAAACAGACCAAGTTTATGTGCTAGCAGTACCAGATGCGGAATCTGGTTTCGCTGTAGTTAACTCTGGTTATGAGACTATTCCCTTAGAAATAGCAGATATTTTAGCTGGAGAGAAATGTCTGGTAATTATCGGAGAGCAATATACTGCTTGTTTGGTGGGTCAGGAAAAGCTTTCTCTAAATGAATTAAGAGAGATGAGAATCCCCATAGAACAAGGAAAAAGATTTGAGGGGTTTTGGACTTTTGACCGTAATATTACTAGAAGTGCTGCTGACTGGTTATTGGGCAGAATCCAAGGTTATCGTCCTGAATTAGCAGAAAAGCTGGAACAAGCAAGACAATTTTATAATTTAACTACAAAATTACCTAGTAAACCTTTATTACTAGCAAGTCAGTCTATTGATATTGGTATTTTCACTCAACGTTTAGTTACTTATCTTCAGGCTGGTCAATATAAATTACTCAAAGCTTATAGAACAATTGCGGTAGCGGAACGCAAAGAACATTTAATTAATAAGATAGCCCAAGCACAGCGTCATTCTCTTAACCCCCAGGAAATACTTAAAATTACAGTACGGGAATTAGGTAAAATTTTTTCCCAGTGTCGTTGTCTTTTATACCGTATTAATCCTGATGATACTAAGGTGACAATAGAATATGAGTTTGTACCTTCACGAATGCCGTCATTATTGGGTCAACAATGGTCAGTGGTGGATAATCCTATATTTCTTGTTGCTCAAACTCAAGATTCCGCACTGGTTATTAATGATGTTGCTAACAATGTCTATTTACAAGAAAATCCGATTTTAAAAGAAAAAATTAAACGGGCTGCTATTGATTCTTGGTTAATGGTTTCCATTCGCTATCAGGAAACTCTTTTGGGTGTTTTGGAATTACATTATGGCGGAACAGGACAATTTCAATGGCAGTCTGAAGATGTAGCTTTAGTAGAAGCAGTGGCTAGTAGTGCGGGAGTTGCTTTAACCCAAGCTAGTGCTTATAACAATTTAGCAGACTTAAATCAGCAGTTAGCAGCAATAGAACGAATCCAAAATAATTTAATTGCTGTGGTAGGACATGAGTTACGCACACCCTTATCAACAATTCGCATTTGTCTGGAAAGTTTGGCTGATGAACCAGATATGCCTAGAGAATTACGGGATTCTATGTTAGATACGGCGTTATCTGATAGCGAACGATTGGGTCAACTTATTCAAGATTTTTTGACTTTATCTCAATTGGAAGCAGGAAAAGCCTACCGTAATATAGAGTTACTTCAAATTGAATACGCTCTCGATCTAGCTCTCTCCCGAATTCAAGGGAATTCCCAAATTACAGCCATACCAGAAATTAAGGTGCAATTGTCTCATCAGTTACCTTCTGTGTTGGCTGATGTGGAAGGACTGGTGGAAGTGTTGTATAAACTGCTGGATAATGCTTGTAAGTTTACTTCTGCTGATGGAGAGGTATTGATTACAGCTAGGATACAGAATGTAAAAGGGAAAGTTACGGCAAATGGTGTTATCAAACCAATGCTAGAAGTAATTGTTGCTGATACGGGGCGAGGAATTGAAGCTAGTCAACTTGAAATTATTTTTGACCGTTTTTCCCAGTCAGAAAGTTATTTACGACGCACAGTAAGTGGAGTTGGTTTGGGACTAGTTATCTGTCGTCAGATTATTAATGGTATGGGGGGACAAATCTGGGCTATTAGTGAGGGGAAAAATCGAGGTAGCGAGTTTCACTTTACTATTCCCATTGAGTCTTAATATCCACCAAGAAAAAAATTTCTTGGCTAATATCTCAAGTCCTCTCAAGAGGACTTGAGAGAGATTTTTTGATAATTGATCTTACAAAATATAGATTATTTTCTATATTTTTATTAATTATATTTAAAGTTCTTAAATTAAGCTTAACATCACCTTAATTTTTGTGTTTTAGGATGAACGAGCATTCTAAATATTTTGAGTAAGCTAATTAGCTTACGTGAATTTGGCAATTCTTACCATAAATAAATAGATAATAGCCTGATGTTTTATGAATAATATATTGGTTATCGGTGCTGGTTCTGTTGGCACTTTGATGGGTGCATCTTTAATTAAAGCTGGTTTAAGGGTAACTTTTGCAGGAAGACCTAGAAGCAGTTATACAAAGCAAATCGAAGGTCGAGGCTTAACAATCTCTTATTCTACAGGTGAAAGATTCTGTATTTCACCATTACAATCACAAGTATGTTTTATTGATACAGAAACATATTTAGCTGAAAAATTTGACTTAATTATTGTTGCTCTCAAAAGCAATGATTTAGCAAAAGTTGCCTCTTATATTAAAGATCATTCCACTCAAGATACTTTGATAATTCATGCTCAGAATGGTATTCCTTATTGGTGGTTTGATGACGAATTTTATTTAGCATCCCTCAACAAAAGTTTGTTAGAAAATCTTGGTTCTCGTCGTTACTTAGATAGTGTAGATTCAGAAGGTAAGATTCTCCGAACTTTGGGCGATCGCATTTTAGTAGGCTGTGTGGTTAAAGCTCCTTGTCACAAAACTCCAGAAGGCTATATTCAAGTTAAGAAATCACCGAAACTAATTATTGGGTTAACTAAGAGCAAGGCTAATTCTGAGCAACAAACTATAGTTAAACAATTGTGTCAAATTTTTTCTGAACATGGTGTATCAGCTACTTACACAACTGAAATCAGAACTGAGGTTTGTAATAAACTAGCGATTAACGCGACGACTAATGTTCTTTCTGCTCTAACAGGTAGAGTGATTGCAGATTTAACAGCTAATACTTATACAAATCAGCTAATTAAAACAATTCTGGGAGAAATCAACCAAGTATTTCAGCTTTATGGCATTAAATCTCAGGATTTGCCCTCGGAAACCAAAATTTACTCTTATATCCAAGAACCAGGTAGTCAAAGTCACCTACCCTCTTTAGCTCAAGATTTCTCGAACCATCGAGCAGGAGAAATTAGCCTGATTACTGCACCAGTAGAAATGGCGAAAATTGCCAACTTTGCTGTACCCACTCTCTCTAGTTTGGGGGTATTGCTGGAATTAGGTCAAATTTATACTCTCAAAGCTGCTAACGGCAAGTCTCATATTCTCACGTTTGATAATTCTTCTGGCTATTGCATATTGACTCAGGAACTCTGTCAAAGTAGTGTTTTTGACAAGGTGCAGATACCCCATGTTTTCAATCATTTGATGCAAGTAAATTTATCTGCCATTAAATATTAAGACTGTTAGTATCACCTGTATCCACAATTGATGAATTGTGGATACAGTAGTTAATTTCATAAAAAATAAAAACCATTAAAAGTGCGTCAGTTAATATCTTTTGTTCTACCAATATCATTAGGAGTTATTATCTGGTTTCTACCTCCTCCTGTGGGAGTTGAACCATCAGCATGGCAATTATTCGCGATTTTTTTGGCAACAGTTGTAGGTTTTGTCACTAAACCTATGACTCAAGGTACGATCGCCATAATAGCTATTGTAGTTATTGTTTTGTCTAATACTCTCACTATTGAAGAAGGATTAAGTGGGTTTAGCCATACTACTTCTTGGTTAACCTGTAGTTCGTTCTTAATTGCCAGAGCTATTATCAAGACTGGTTTAGCTATGAGAATCGCCTACTATTTTATGTCTATGTGGGGTGGAAATACTCTACTTCTGAGTTATGGTTTGTTGGCTACAGACTTGATGTTATCACCAGCAATGCCCAGTGGTAGTGCTAGAGCAGGAGGGGTAATATTTCCTCTAGTCAAGTCTCTAGCCACAGTCTATAAGAGTGAATCCTACGATGGAACAAGCCAAAGAATTGGGAGCTTTCTGATGGCGACGGCTTATCAAGGAACTCAAATTACTACTGCTATGTTCCTTACTGCTATGGTAGGTAATCCTCTGATGGCACAGTTGGCAAGAGACATGGGGCTTAAAATTGATTGGGCTACTTGGGCTTTAGCTGCTTTAGTCCCAGGAGTCACCAGTTTGTTAATGATGCCTCTAATTGTTTATCTTTTTTTCCCCCCAGAAATTAAACACACTCCCGAAGCTCCCTACATAGCAAGGAAACAGTTAGCTTATATGGGAAATGTAAGCCAGCAAGAATGGCTCATGGTAATTACAATTTTGATTTTGCTGTTTCTGTGGTGTTTTGGTAATCAGTTAGGTGGTATCAAAAGTGCTACAACGGCTTTGATGGGAGTAGCCTTACTACTAAGCACCAGAGTATTGACTTGGAGTGATGTGGTTGAGGAGCGAAAAACTTGGGATATTTTTATCTGGTTTTCTACCTTGCTGATGATGGCAACTTTTCTAGATCGACTTGGCTTTATCCCTTGGTTGACTCAGGCTTTGGGAGATTTGATTCAAGGCTTGTCTTGGCAATGGGCTTTTGTTTTATTGGGAATAGCCTATTTTTATGGCAATTACTTTTTTGCTAGTAAAGCTGCTCGGGCTGGTGCAATGTATCCAGCGTTTTTATCAGTAGCTATTTCTCTGGGTACACCACCGATGTATGCTGCTTTGTCTCTGGCTTTTCTGGTGAATTTATCAGGATGTTTAACTCATTATGCAACAGCAGAAGCACCTATATATTATGGTGCTGGCTATATAGATGCTTCTACATGGTTTAAGCTGGGGGGGATTTTAAGCTTAGTTTATCTTTTTGTTTGGTTAATCATTGGGGGTTTTTGGTGGCGTTTGTTGGGCTTGATTTAAAATTGAGGAGTACAAAATCATAGCCTGTTCCTGAGAGGTTTCCTGGTTGTACTTGAATCGCTGTTCCTTTCATTTTGCGATCGCCTGAAGGGAAGAAACGAATTTCCTCTGTCCCTCCCTGAGCTACAAAATTAGGATTAATCATTGCTTGCTGTAATTCTTTGCGATTAGATGATGCCATTTTGATGGCGGTGAATGCAGTTTGTGTTGCGTCATAAGCCATAGCTGTACGCCAACCAACTGCTCCCCCCCAGAGCTTTTGAGCATTGCTAATAAAAGAATTATTCATTTCTTCATCGGGATGCCAAGCTACCACCGATACCATACCATTTACATCTATCTGTCCTCTCTTTAAGGTCATATAGTTATTCATGGAATGATTCCCAAATAGAGTTAAGCGGTCATCATTAACTTTAGCAACATCTATGGCTTTGTGAATATTGCGAACAGAGGGTGCAAGGAGTAAAGCCTCTGCTCCAGCGCTAATAGCTCTTGAGGGAATATTTCGCGCTAGGAAGTCTGGTGCGGAAAAATCGCATTTTGTGGGAAGCACTGTGCCACCATAATTGTAGGCTGCCCAGGTAAACTCTTTCTGGAAAGACTTACTTACTTCCGATTCAGAATCCATACAAACCACAAACTTTTCTTTTCCTGCAACATTTACGCCATAATCAGCTATAGTGTCCGCTAATACTCTAGAACTTGGTGTGGTACGAAAGATATAATTACCAGTTGAAGGTATAGAATCAGCAGAGCTAGTGGGAGTAATCATTACTAAACCCCCATTCTGATATATTGGTGCAGCATTCATCGAAGCATTGCTGTCATTATGTCCAATTACAGCTAAAACTTTTTTGTCTTTGACAAATTCAGTGGCGATTTTTTGGGCTATCTCTGGATCGTTGTCATCATTAGCAATTTCCACCAACACTAAATTGCCGTTAATTCCACCACTTTGATTAATTTCATCTTGAGCTTGAGCTACACCACGGAGAATTTCTTTAGCTACACCTAAATTGCCCCCGATAGGCACGCTTACGCCTATTTTATAAGTATTATTACTGGCAATCGCTTTCGCATTATTCCGATAAATTAACGATTCTGGATCGTTGCGATCGTTTTTAAGAGCGGATTCAAATTTGGCTAAAGCAGTGCCATAATCCCCATCAGCAAAAGCTGTGACCCCTGCTTGTTTTTCAATACTATTGTCTGCCGTTACCAGTATCTTCTTTCCTGAACTAATACGCTTTTCAATGTTATTTTTGTCCGCCGTTTTCTGCCAAGGGGCTTTTACTGCGCCAGTGTTCAGCCAATAAAGTAAAGGCCCAAATAAACTAAGAAGTACTATATATAAGAATAGTAAAAAATTTCTTTTCGTTAGATACTTTTGCTTATTTAACATGGGTAAAGTAGCCAATAATGAGTGACCAAGGGCAAGTTTCTACTTAAATGATAGGAAAGACTAGGCTAATCTTAATGCTGTATCTTTATTTAAGATAATTGCGTGAGAATCTGAAGCATCAACATTATTACTGACTGGATATTTTTCAGACCAGCACCTACAGATGATAATATCAAGGTATAATTCACAAGCTTCTAGTAAAAATTGACTAGTCTCAACTATATTGATTAATTTATAAAACTCATCATACCTTAACCTATACTTAATTTTTACTTCGTAAATTTAATTACATCTTAACCTCAACTTAATTTTACTCACGATTCAACCGTAATTTTGCGGAATTTTACCGTGAGCAGAAACCTGACTCTTAAGTAAATTTAACGAAAAAAAAGGTTAATTGTGGAATTAACCCCTGATAACATTAATAATCTTTAACTTTTGCCAATTTATTTGTAGCTATTTCTTATTATATTTTCTTACAATAAGATTATTTTCTAAGTATTTTGATTAAGAAATTGCCAACTCACGGCACTTACTGTTGACTCCGACTTGAGCAAACCTACAACTTCTTCCAAATCTTCTAATTGATAGTAAATATCTTTAGACAAAAATTCCGCTCGAATTTCCACTTGATCTGCTATATTTTTGCTGTGTATTCCTACTACAGTCCATTGTCTTTCTCGGATCGACTTGAGGAGTAGTGCAAACACTTGGGCTTCCTGTTCCGCCTGACAAACTACATAAAAGCAATAGTGGGTTTCTCGGGGAGTAGGTGCAACCAACTCCGAGCTTTTGGGGGTTGGGGGTTGGGGCGGTTGATAGTCAAGTTCCTCATCTTGATGTCTAAAAGCTTCGACTAATGGTCGTAATAATAAGTTTGCTCCTACAACAACAAAAGTTCCCATATAAGCTTGTATCAAATGTCCCGATCCTACTAATGTTCCTACTGCTGCTGCACACCACAAAGTAGCTGCGGTATTAATCCCACGGACACTTGCTCCCTCTCTGAGGATCACCCCCCCACCGAGAAAGCCTACCCCAGAGACTATTTGAGCAGATACCCTAGTAGGGCTAGAATCTCCTGGTGTCATCACTGCTAACATAACAAACATTGCGGAACCCAAGGTTACTAAAACGTTAGTTTTGAGTACTGCTCTAGTTTTGAGCCACTGTCTTTCGATGCCGATCCCTACCCCAAGAAAAAATCCTACGAGCAAACGGATTGTAAAATCAACCCATGTCATTATTGCTATCTCCGATTATTTACTCCAACAATAAATGGAGCTATTCGCTGATATGCTAATCAATAAATCAAGTTAAATTCAAGTTAAATTCTGGTTTTGAGTCTAGATTTGGTAAACTAGTATATTTAAACACGCAAACTTTAATATAAAGTTAAGAAGTATCAACTAAGGAATGAGGAATGAGGACTTGATTTATTTTAATTGATGTTGGCTTTTTGCCACTCAGTTTCAACCTTCTCCACACCATAAAAACGTTTCCAAAAAGCATCTCTTAACCAAGTAGGAAACACTTTATTCATCATAAAGATAAGTATATTACCTCCCGTAGCCAGGATGTAACGAGGACGGGGATTATTAGCTGAGATCGCCCTTTCTATACCATCAGCGGTTTTTTCGGCAGTCCATCCCAATAAATCTAGTTGATTATCAACAGCTTCAATATTAGTAAATAGCGGTGCATAGGGAGTATCTTTATAATTAGGAATTGTCTGCTGTACTTTTTCCCAAGCGACTCGGAAAAAATCTGTCACCACTGGGCCTGGTTCAATGACAGAGACTTTAATATTAAAAGCTTTTAACTCCATTCGCAACACATCACTAAAAGCTTCTAGAGCAAATTTAGAACAGCTATACATTCCAGCAGCAGGAAAGGCTATTCTACCACCAAGGGAGCTAACATTAATAATTCTGCCTCCTCCTTGTTCCCGCATCGTCGGAATTAAAGCTTGAGTCAGCACTAAAGGGGCGTAAAAATTAACGTCAAACTGTTCTTTAGCTGCATCAGGAGGAATTAACTCCATCGGACCCATCTGTCCATAACCAGCATTATTTACTAGGATATCTACTTTTCCGTAATGAGCGATAGCACTTTCAGCCAAAACTTTGACCTGAGAAACTTGTCCTAAGTCTGTGGGAACAACTAAGACAGGTGAACCCAGTTGACGACATTTTTCGGCGACAGCAGCTAATTTTTCTTGATTCCGCGATGCTAAAACCAAGCTAACACCTGGATATTTACTAGCTAATTTTTCTGCTAAAGCTGCACCAATACCGCTAGAAGCTCCTGTGATTAAAATTACTGTATCTGTCGTCAACATTATTGTTTTGTCTCTCAATTTCCCAAATTACTGCCATAGTTCCATCTCAGCTTGAACCTGTCAATCATTTATTGTTTTTGGATGGTAGAAATTGTGACAGATATCTTATAGTATTGAGTTAAAGCCACCACTTCTTATTTAATAGGAGTCTGTAATGGAAATTAATAGACCTAATGATAGACCCCCGTCTCCTGACGAAATAGCTCATCTGGAAAACCTGAAATCTGTGGTTGAGAAAGCACTGGAAGATGGTAAATTGTCCACTGCGGAAATGGCTCGCATTAAGTCTCTTGTCTGGGCTGATGGTAAAGTCTCATATCAAGAGTTACGCACGATACATCAAACAATTAAATCTGTGATGGGGGATGATGAAACACCTGATTTCCAATGGCAAGCCTACAGTTAAGGATACCTTTCAATATTAATGCTCTATTCCCTACTCTTTTTGTTGGCAAATTAGCTCTAATTACTGTAACTACTTAACTTGCCAAACTTGAAGCTCACCGTCTTGGTCGCCAGCCACAAAAAACTGATTATTGGGAGCGATCGCTAATTTGGTGACAAAATCCCCCACCATGCTATTGATTAATTCCCCAGTTGCAACATTCCAGATTCTGATAGTGCGATCTCGACTGGTACTGATCAGAATTTGTCCATCTTTACTAAACTCTATGTCTGTAACTACGTCTGTATGTCCCTTGAAGGTGCGGATCGCTCTACCGTTAGACAATTGCCAAAGCCTGACTGTACCATCACTACTGCTACTAGCAATCATCTGACCGTTGGGGGCAAATCGCACTTGATAAACTGGCTCAAAGTGACCAGCAAAAGAACGAGGTGATGTTGCTAAATTTAGCTGCCACAATTTAATACTACCATCATAAGAGCCATTAACAATCACTTGTCCATCAGGACTAAATGCCACAGAAGTTACCATGTCTTTATTGCCTTCTAAAGTCTGGAGTAACTTTCCCGTTGCTATTTCCCAAAGCTTAATGGTTTTATCCCAGCTACCACTAACAAGAGTTTTGCCATCAGGGCTAAAGGCTACAGATTCTACTACGTTTTGATGACCTTCAAAACTACGAATTAGTTTACCAGTTGTCAATTCCCAAAGTTTGATTTTCTTGTCAGCATCAGCAGTAACAAAAGTTTTACCATCGGGGCTAAAGCTAACTGACTTGACTGAAGTACGGAGATTTATCGTATTAAGTAACGTCCCAGACTCAAGATTCCACAACTTAACCTCACCTCTAAAATTACTGCTAGCTATGGTTTTACTGTCGGGAGAGATCGCAATGTCTCTGATAGGAGTCGAACCAGCGTCTAAATTGTAGAGAAGTTGTGGTTTTTGCCAAGGACTGGGAGTAGGCGTAGCAGCAATATGAGAGACTGTTGATATTTGTTGTGGTTTTGGAACTTCAGTAACAGCCTCGGAGACATTATACCCTTGGAGAGAAGGGAAATTAGCGATCGCAAAAACTAGCAAAACTTGGTAGCAAGCTGGTTGAGAACTCATGAGTTAAGATACAACTTATTTGGTGTCTTTGGGGGTATTTTCCTGGGATTTATCGCAGGCTTCCCAACGTCGCCGTTAGGCATTCAGAGCCCCGCGCGGGTTATCTAGAATCATGACAGCTATCACAAATCCTCGACGGGGCTTTTAAAGGGGGTAAGTAAATTCCGCCCGCAGCCCCTTGACTTTACAGGCAATTTCTTTTCCCCAGAGTCCCTGGGTACTAACGCATCAAAGATACTTTGTTTGCCTTGATACTTTTGGAATTTTACCGACACAACTTTTGTGTCGAACCCAATATTCCAAGTTTTCAAGGTACTGCAATGGTACCGAGTTACAGCAATTTATAGCTAGATTTGTGGTACTCAAAAGTATTATATATCCCTTGAAACTCTTGTTATATAAAGATTTAATTTCTAAATTGTGCGCCTTGTCGCGCTCGTTTTCATCCGTTTGATACATCGAGGGACTTCCCACTCGCGGAGTTAAAAATTAGGAGCAGACTGCTTTTGATTAGGAGCTAACTTGCCTTCTGATTTGATTTTAGCGATTTCCGATGAGATGCGTTTAAACTCGCGATCATACTCTACTTGTTGTTGAAGTATTTGGGTTGAAGAAGTTAAATTACTCAAACCTCGAATTAGTTTCTCAACATCTTGACGAAACTGAGGATTACCAGTAAGTTCATCGACATCAGAAGTGATTTTCTGAAGATTCTCAAAAGCAGTGCGAGCAGAATTAAGAGTTTTTTCCAATAGGAATAATGTTTCAGGATCGTCAATATTAGCAGAAAAGTCTCGCAGATTAGCTGTTAATTCAACTGTATTAGCGGATACAGTTTCCAAATTATCCAATAATTCGCTCTGTTCTACTTGCTGGATGAGGGGGGTTAAACTCTTGGTAGTCAATCTAATTTGGTCACTGGTTTGAGAGATACTGTCTAGGGTAGTAACTATATTGCTTTGGTTAGCTGCCAGAAATATTCTGATTTCCTCTGCTACTCTCCCTACCGATGTCAGGGTAGAGTTTAAAGTATCTATACTCCCTTTTTGTCTTACTTCTGCTAGCAAACTTGATATTTCATCAGATGTTCGGGTTAGTGAAGTTAAAGTCAAGTTAAGATTTTCTAAACCGCCACTTTCCTTGGCATCTTCCAACAATTCAGCAATTTCTTCTAAAGAGTTAGACGCATTTTGACCTATAGATCTAACTGCACTAGTTACTTGCGGATCGCTTATAAGATTAGAAATTCTTAGCACAGAGCGAATCAAGGCGTTGACATCGAGTTTTCCTTCTCCTTGTAGAATCGAACCGTTGCAAATAATTAGTGATGGCTCGCAGTTAGGATCTAGAGGGTTAGCAACGTCTTGATTTGGGGGAAGAGACTGGAGAGGAGTAATATCAATAGAAGTTTCCCCTACCAGTCCAGCCTGGGTTGCTTCTATTCTTGAGTTACTAGGGATGAGGTAATTTCTACCAATTTCTACTGCGATCTCTACTCCTTCTGGTTTTGGCTCAACAGATGTAACCTGACCGATCCTAACCCCGCGATAAGCTACTCTAGTTCCTGGGGTCATTCCTCCTGAATTTGGAAACACAATCGTAGCTCGATAACTGCGAGTGCCAAAACTAATATTTCTTATCCAGATAATTAATATACCCAAGAAGCCAAAAGATACAAGAAGCATCAAACCAATTATACTTTGTCGCATCGACGGCGACATTCGCCCACCGCTACTGGTATTTGACATATTGCACTTTGATTGTTACTGAAATATGATACCAAGAATAGTAATTTGCTCAAGATAATACAAGTTATCCCAAAGGTTAAGGAATCGGCCCTTGGATACTACCGCTAAAGAATTGTTTTAATAAAGGATGTGTGGAAGCATATGCTTCTTCCCTTGAGCCATCCCATTGAATCTTACCTTGGTAAGTAAAGATAATCCGTTCTGTAGTTCGGCGAATGGTACTATCTTGGTGACTAACTATAGCGTAAGCCCGACATATACCTTGAACAGTAAGTAAATCGTGAATTAAGTTTTCAATTCTCGTGGAAGCAATGGGGTCTAGACCTGCGGTTGGTTCATCATAAAGGATGATACTAGAATCATCATTACTGCGATTGGGATCCGTAAGAATAGCCCGAGCCAAACTCACTCTTTTACGCATACCTCCTGATAGCTCGGCTGGATAAAGATCGCCAGTACCAGGAAGCCCCACTATTTCTAGTTTCTGGTCAACTAACTCCCGAATCTCTTTTGGTGGCAATCCAGAGTAGCGATATAAAGCAAAACCGATATTTTCATCTACGGTTAAGGAGTCAAATAAAGCGGACTGCTGAAACACCATACCTACACCTAAAGATGATTCCCCTTCCTCGATTGTCCCTAGTCTTTTCTGTCCTTTAATATAGACTTCTCCTGTATCAGGACTCAATAGACCAGCAATAATGCGTAAAAATGTCGATTTACCACAGCCAGAAGGTCCTATTACCCCTAGGGCATCCCCTGGATAAATTTTTAGGTTTACATTATCTAAAATCTTTTTAGAGCCGAAAGACTTAGAAACTTCTTTAAGTTCCACTAGAGGTTCAACCATCAACTTAATAACTAACTTCTACTATTCTGGTTGTGCAGTTTTAACAAGAATTATGACATCATTTCCGTTGTGAGGACTCATCTGTAGGGAATAGGGAATAGGCAATTATTAAGCAAACGCCCAAACTCTATAGAACTGCTGAACTGATTTTCCCAAAGTCCAGATAATCAATATGGTGATAATTTCCTCAATGACTTCAGGCTCAAACCGCGAAATCACAGGAACTCCCTAGAAACGTGATCGTGTTTAGTGCCAAACTGCATTCGATACGGGTTAAACAGTGGAACCGCAGCAGCACTTGTAATTGCCCGTCGTAGTCTTCGACTTTCAGAGCTATGCTGTGAGCCTGTAACGCCCTTGTCGAACCAGTGGATTCTTCAAGGCACGTATGGACTTATTGGGCGCGTATCTCTAAATTACTGAAGGGTTGCCATCGGCACAGTTATTTTTGGCACGGGGGACGCTGCTTCGCAAGCAGCTTGTCCAACCGTGCCGGTGAGATGAAAGTCAGGGTAGGGGTCAAGCT
>JASJCP010000220.1 GCA_030065935.1 Xenococcaceae cyanobacterium MO_167.B27 | reverse complement strand
AGTAAGGGAACTCAACGAAAGAGAAAATCTAAGAAGTGATTTTTAGAATCCCCCACGGAGTGCCGACGTTTAGGAGGTTTAGTGGTGGGAGTACGTCAATTTTGCAATGTATCTACTGTGATGGATAGTTCTTCAACGACTAATTCTATCTGGGGTTTTGTGATACCTGGATATATTGGTAAGGACAAAATATTTTGACACAGGGTTTCTGCTATAGGGAAATCTCCTTCTTGATAACCCAAGTACCCATAAGCTGGTTGTAAATGACAGGGAATAGGATAATGAATTCCTGTTTGAATGCCTCTTGCTGCCATTTTTTGCTGTATTAGCTCTCGTTTACTACCTAGATGGGAGTTGAGACAAATCACATAGAGATGATAAACATGACCTGCACCAGTAAGGTTAGTTATGGGAAATATATCTTGTTCTTTTAGGGGTTTTAGTAGTTGATTGTAATACTCTGCTGCTTGATTACGCTGTTGATTCCAAGCAGATAGATGAGGTAATTTGATGTTGAGAATGGCTGCTTGTATGGTGTCGAGACGACTGTTAGTACCCAATTCTGAGTGAAAATATTTTTTTGGTGCGCCATAGTTGCGGAGACTACGCATTTTTTGGGCGACAGATTCATCATTGGTTGTCACTATTCCCCCGTTACCAAATGCACCAAGATTTTTACTGGGATAGAAGCTAAAACCCGCAGCTTTTCCAAATCCACCAGCATAATAACCTTCTGTTTCTGCTAAATGGGCTTGGGCAGAATCTTCAAAAATTATTAAGTTGTGAGTATCAGCAAAATCCACTAATTGAGTGGGAGATACCATCTGTCCATAGAGGTGAACAGGTACTATAGCTTTGGTTTTCTCTGTAACTAGTTTGGCTGCTGCTGCTAAATCTATTAGGGCAGTTTGGCGATCGCATTCTGCTAAGATGGGTTTGGCTCCCGCTTTAATAATGCCGATTACTGAGGCAATAAAGGTGTTGCTAGGGACGATAACTTCATCCCCTGGAACAATACCACAAGCTTGTAAGCCAAGTGCGATCGCATCTGTGCCAGAAGCTACTCCCACTGCGTATTTTACGCCACAAGCTTTGGCAAAAGCAGTTTCAAATTCCGATAGAGCTTGACCTAAAATAAAGTCCCCTCGTTCTATTACTTGTGAGATTGCTTGATTAATATCGGTTTGAATTGGCTGATGTTGTAAATTGAGATCTACAAAGGGAACTTTTATCTGATGGAAACTCATAAATCGGAAGTTTTAATTTTATATATTAACTATCTGTTTTAACATTTATCATTTATCATTAATCATTTCATTGCACAATTGGTTGGCTCTGTGTGTTTATGGTTCATATCAAATCTGTCGAACTCAATCACTTCAAATCTTTTGGGGGTTCGACTAAAATACCTCTTTTACCAGGATTTACTGTAGTTTCAGGTCCTAATGGTTCGGGAAAGTCTAATATTTTAGATGCGCTACTATTCTGTCTGGGGTTGTCTGGCTCTAAGGGGATGCGTGCGGAGCGCCTTCCTGATTTAATTAATAATAAGCATACCAGCAATGGTCGTGTCTCGGAAACTATTGTGTCTGTGACTTTCGACCTGACAGATTTGGCAGATTTAGATAATTTGGTTACAAAAGTTAACTTAAATCCACCAGAAGCAGTCAAGGATTTGAATGAAAATGAGTTAGTAGAAGAATCTCCCCCCAACCAAGAGGGTGAGGAAACAGCAGCAATAAATAATGGTCAGCTAATTGCGATCTCTAATAATGGCTCTTGGGAATGGAAGGTGACTCGGAGGTTAAGAGTTAATAAGAAGGGGAATTATGCTTCAACTTTTTACATCAATGGACAAGTTGTTACTGCTACTGAGTTACACGAACAGTTAGAAAAGCTGCGAATTTATCCCGAAGGCTATAACGTGGTGTTGCAAGGGGATGTTACTCGTATCATTAACATGAATACCAGGGAAAGAAGGGAAATTATTGATGAATTAGCAGGAGTAGCAGCTTTTGACCGCAAAATTGACCAAACTAAGAGGACTCTGGAAAAGGTTAAGGAAAGAGAAGAACATTGTCAAATTATTGAACAGGAATTAATTAGTAGTAAAGATCGTTTGGCTGCGGATCGGATAAAAGCAGAGAAATATCAAAAACTGAAGCAGCAAATACAAGAAAAGAAACAACAAGAAATTATTTTAGTATGGCGATCGCTTTTCCAACAGCAAGAGGAATTACATACAGCTATTGCTGAAGGAAATAAGGAGCTAGGATTATTAACTGAGGAGTTAGAGCATCTAGAAGGAGATATTAGAGAAAGTAGCACTAATTTAGAGGAGTTAAACCGTCTTGTTAAGGCTTTAGGGGAAGAAGAACAATTATCTGTTGCTTCGGAGTTAGCCACCCAAAAAGCTAAACGTCATCAATTACAACAGCGACAAGAAGAGTTACAAGCAACCCTACAACAGAAACAATTGTCTTTAGTTAAGACTCAAGAAAGTCTGACTCAATATCAACAAGAATTCACCCAACTAACAGAAGTTAAAAATCGTCTGGAGTCTGAGACTGTACCAGAATTATCTCGGCAATATAAACAAGCGAGAACCGAATTAACAGAAAGAAGAGAAATGGCTGATGTTATCGCAGCAGCTAGTGAAGCTTGGGTACAAGAACAAGCTAGTTTAACTAGGGAAATTTCCCTGATTCAAAATAACCTTAATCCTCAGCGTACAGAACAAGCAACTATTACAGAAAAATTGTCTCAGTTATCCACAAAAATTACTGAAGAAACAGATTTGTTAGCTACTGTTACAGCAGAATTAAGTGAGAAGCAAAATCTAGAACAAACTTTATCTGACTCAGTAATAACCAATGCTAATACAGTCCAAGATTTGGCACAAAAATTATCTGAAGCAGAAAGCGATCGCAGTATTCAGCAGGATACTCAACAGCGTTTATTGAAAGAACAAAGAGATAAACAAAGACAGTTAGATAAATTAGAAGCAACCAAACAAGCCCAACAAGAAGCCCAAGGAACTTATGCGAGTAAAGTAATTCTTAATGCTAATCTTTCAGGAGTACACGGTTTAGTAGTGCAGTTGGGAGAAGTAGAAAACCGTTATCAATTAGCTTTAGAAACTGCTGCGGGAGGAAGATTAGGCTATATAGTAGTAGAGAATGATACTATTGGAGCAGCAGGGATTGAGTTATTAAAACAACAACGAGCAGGAAGAGCTACTTTTTTACCTCTTAATAAAATTCAATCTCCTCGATTGATGGATATCTCTAGTCTGAGAAATGCTCAAGGTTTTATCGATCTAGCTGTTAATCTCATCAACAGTGAATCTCGTTATCAAAAAATATTTGCTTATGTTTTTGGCAATACTATTATCTTTGATACTCTAGATAATGCTCGTTATCACCTGGGAAAATACCGTATCGTTACATTATCAGGGGAAATCTTAGAAACTAGTGGCGCGATGACAGGGGGAAGTAAATCTACTCGTTCTAGCTTGCATTTTGGCAAAGTTACTACCAATGAATCTCGGGAGGTAGAAATACTTAGGGAGCGATTGACAGAGATAGAGTCCATCTTATCAGACATAGAGCGAATAATAGAGCAAGATTCCATTCAAGTCAAGAAATTAACAGAAAGTGTAACAGAAGCCAGACAAAGTCATCGGGAAAAACAATTACGTTTAGAACAATTACAAAAAGAGATTGGACAATTAAGTTTCCAACAAGAACAGCTAACAAATCAAATAAATCATCATCAAAAAGAAAGAGAGAATCTAGAGACGCGATCGCAATTTTTAGTAGCAACTATTCCCCAACAAGAAAATCAATTACAACAACTCCAACAAAAACTTGATGAATTAGAAGCATCTCACGATCAGAGTGAATGGCAACAAATACAAACTGCTATTAAAAACCAAGAACAAGATTTACAAACTAAAGAAACACAATTTCGGACAGCAGAAAAGCAACTACAAGATACAATTAATCAGCATCAAAGAATTACCGAAAAAATTGCTGAAGCGCAACAACATATTGCAGAAATACAAGAAGAGCAAACAGCCATCAACCATCAACAATCAACAATTAACAATCAACTACAAGAACTAAGTCAGAAGATTATCGAATCCGAGCATAAATTACAACAATTAACCGAGAGACTCAAAGAAACCAAAGAGCAGCGCGATCGCACAGAAAATCAACTCAAAAAATTGCAAACACAACAGCAAAAAAAATCATGGCAAAAAGAAAAACTCCAAACAAACCAAGAAGAAAGAAATAATACATTAGTGAATTTACAAGCACAACTTCAAGAACAAGAACAAGAATTAAATACTATTAACCATTCCCCCGAAGAATCAACTACAGACCCAGAATTACTGTGGAAGCAACTAGAGCAACAACTCTTTACTACCAAACAAGAATCAGAAACTCCCAATATTACCCATGCTATTTTGCAAGAAAAACTTGAAGAACTGCAAAAACAAATCCGTAGAGGTGAAAAAAAATTAGAAGCAATGGAGCCAGTCAATATGTTGGCGTTAGAAGAGTACGAAAAAACCGAAGCCAGATTAAAAGAATTATCAGAAAAACTCAGTACCATAGCAGCAGAAAGAACAGAATTATTACTCCGTGTCGAAAAATTTACAACTCTACGTCTTCGCGCCTTTAAAGAAGCTTATGATGCAGTTAATCAAAACTTTCAAGCTATTTTTGCCGAACTATCCGACGGGGATGGACACTTACAACTAGAAGATGAAAATGATCCTTTTAATGGTGGTTTAAATCTTGTCGCCCATCCCAAAGGAAAACCTGTTCAAAGATTAAGTTCCATGTCTGGGGGAGAAAAATCCTTAACGGCTCTAAGTTTCATTTTCTCTCTACAAAAATACCGCCCTTCCTCTTTCTATGCTTTTGATGAAGTAGATATGTTTTTGGATGGTGCAAATGTAGCCAGACTTTCCAAAATGGTCAAACAACAAGCACAGGAAGCACAATTTATTGTAGTTAGTTTGCGTCGTCCCATGATTGAAGCTTCCGAAAGAACTATCGGTGTAACTCAAGCTAGAGGCGCACATACTCAGGTATTAGGAATTAAATTATAAGTTATAACTTATAAATAGTTGGTAGGTAGGTTTGGTACAAATAACTGATCGGAAATTTATTATTAGTAGCTTTTTAAATTTCCCCACTTACGGTTATTAGTTCTAAAAGTAACAAGAGACTTATTTGTACGTAAAAACTAATACCAATTTTTGAAATTAATAATAAAAAATCAAAGCCTTATTTCATATGTTTCCTTTACTTCTACCAAGTCTCTTGTTACTTTTCAAAAACATTATCAACCCTTTAACAGTAAACAGTCAAGAATAACAAAGATTTCGGAGAGTAATGATATTATACGAAATCCGATTACCAAAGTATCCTTTTACTGATTCAGCTAAAACCTTTCTGACATCACGACATCACGACTCCTGACTTTCCCAACCGTTTAGTATCCTATCTAAACAGGATTTAGTATTAGTAAATAATTTGGTTATGTATTTAGCTAATTTCGATAATTGCTATTAGTAAGCAGTAAGCTAAGACGCATTTAAACTATATATTTTTAAATTAGATAACTTTCCTATCAAACCCTCTCCACGTCCGGTGCGTCCGGTGCGTCCCCCTGTCAATCTCAACAGACAAATTTAAATGCTAAACAGCTGATTCAGTATTCCCCATTCCCCATTACAAAAAAAGCATTTTTATCAAGATTATGATGTCCGCGCAAATCAAGTTCACTTGCTATAGTTTGGCGCGATTATAATGCGCGCTCCCAGTGAGAATTCTAAAATTTAGTCAAAAAAGGTAAAATTTTTCTAATTTTACCTTTTTTTCTTAATGAAACTAGTATCCTGGTCATTTATAAATCTATTTTTTCCGTTTGTACTAATATCAGCAGCTTCAGCACAAATCACTATTGATGGCAGTACCAATACTACTTTAACTCGTAATGATCAGGACATAAGAATTGAAAATGGCTCACGGGCTGGAGATAATTTATTTCACAGCTTTGGAGAGTTTTCCGTACCTACAGGTAGTGAAGCCTTCTTTAACAATGCTAGTGATGTAGTTAACATCTTTTCTCGGGTAACAGGGGGAAATATCTCTAAGATTGACGGATTCATTCGTGCTAATGGTGCAGCAAACTTATTTTTAATAAATCCTGCTGGCATTATTTTTGGTTAAGGTGCAAGGTTAGATATTGGTGGTTCATTTTATGGAAGTACTGCCGATAGTGTTATTTTTTCTGATGGTGTAGAATTTGCTGCGAGTAATCCAGTCCAACCCATACTAACAATTAATGCTCCCATTGGATTAAGATTTCGGGATAATCCAGGGGATATAGTAAATCAATCTGTTAGCCCAGGATTAATCCCATCAGGAATAGCATCAAGAGCAAATTTAGCTTTAATTGGGGGGAATATTACTTTAGAAGGAGGGAATATCACTACTAATCAAGGTGAAGGGAATATTGAATTAGGAAGTGTGGCAGGTAATACTGTAGTTAATTTAGAGCCAGTTAATTCTAGTTTTAAGCTTGGATATGATGAAGTTAAAAACTTTGGCAATATTTCTTTAACAGATGGTTCAATAATTTTCGCTCAAAGTGGTGGAGATATTAGTATTAATGCTAGAGAATTAGTCATTGATGATCGAGCAACTCTAATAACAGCTGGTTTGGGAGGAGGAAACGCAGGGAATATTAATCTCAATGTTTCCGAATCAATCAAGATAGTAGGAACAGGATTAGAGCAATTTGAAGATGTATTGAATTCAATAATTTTGAGTCAAGAGCTTAACCCAATAAATACATTGCAAATTTTACAAGAAGGAACAGGGGTTTTTTCGGCTACTTTGGGAGAAGGCGCAGCAGGAAATATTGCCATTGATACTTCTCAATTGCAGCTTATTGAAGGGGGAATTATTGGTAGTTCTACTATTGAAACAGGAGCTTCAGGAAGTATCATAATAAATGCCACTGACTCAGTAGAAATTATCGGTTCTGGAATATTTAGTAGTCCTCTTATAGGTAGTACAGGAAATGGAAACTTCCTGGAAATTAATACAGTTTTTTTGACTATTTCAGATGGGGGATTTATTTCTACTTCCACATTTGGACAAGGGAATGGAAATGATATTTTTATTAATGCTTTAGAAGAAATTGATATACGTAGAATAAATAATAGCGGTTCTACCGAACTTACTGTGCAAAATTAATAAATATTTTTTAAGATAATCGGGCGATCGCTTAAATTAAAGCCTTGTCAGTATTGACTTTCATCGAAAAAAATGGTTGATTGTTATTGATCAAGAAGAAAGTAGGCATCAACTAATCATAAAATGGCATCAAATTCCTCACTTCATTTAATGAC
>JASJCP010000219.1 GCA_030065935.1 Xenococcaceae cyanobacterium MO_167.B27 | reverse complement strand
TAAATCCACTAGATCATCGAGTTGTGTTTCGATGGAAGAAGAACTCTCTTCCAGATTGCTAGTAGAATCTTCTGTGGCTGTGGCAGTTTCTAAATCCACTAGATCATCGAGTTGTGTTTCGATAGAAGAAGAACTCTCTTCCAGATTGCTAGTAGAATCTTCTGTGGCTGTGGCAGTTTCTAAATCCACTAGATCATCGAGTTGTGTTTCGATAGAAGAAGAACTCTCTTCCAGGTTGCTAGTAGAATCTTCTGTTGCTGTGGCAGTTTCTAAATCCACTAGATCATCGAGTTGTGTTTCGATAGAAGAAGAACTCTCTTCCAGGTTGCTAGTAGAATCTTCTGTTGCTGTAGGTTGAGAAATTGTGGAGGTTAGAGATTCTGTGGTTTCTGCATTTGAGGGAGAACCATCAACAACTACTGGTACTTCTTCTTTCTTGTCTAGAACAATCTCAGAGGCTTTCTCTTCAGGAATATTATCATTTTTGTCATCAGAAGCGGGTATTTCCTGAGATACTGAAGTTTCAGAGGAGGAAGAGTCTGGAGAAAGATTCAACAAGTTACCAAAAAAACCTGTAATAGAAAAGCTTTCTGCTAAACTTGGTTCTTCGGGATTAGCGATCGCTTGTCTTAAGCTAATTACTTGCCAAGTATAAGAGCTTAACAATATTACTACTGCTGATTGCCCCAATAATAATACACCATGAATTTTGGCAGCACAAAACCATAGGACTAAAGCGTAAAATAATCCTACGCCACTCCATAAAAAGTCATCCTGACGGTGAATTTTCGGCATTAAAAAAGCTGTCAAAAATAAGACTAAACTAGTTAAGCCAACTGCGATCGCTAGACCATAGGGAAGCATGGTTTTGTTTCTCCTTCTGTATTGCTTGTTCTATATTTTTACATAAAGGCTGAACTCAAAGAATCAACCTAGAGGTTTTTGTTAAATCGGCTAACATTAGTCTAGGTAGCTTTGGCAAATACAGGAACATAAAATGGGTTTATTTGACGATATCAATCGTTTTTTAGAAGAGAGATTAGACGAATTTTTACGCAACAACCCCCATTTAGAATTACAAGCGATTGAAGAACAACTCCGAGAACAAGAACAAGACACCCAAAAACTTATCCTTGAACTACAGCGCAAAGAAACTAGTTTGCAAGAGGAGATAATGGCGATCGCTGAAAAAATCCAGACATGGCACAGTAGAGTTAGTAAAGCAGAAGCAGCAAAAAGACAAGATTTAGCAGAAGCAGCTAAAGAAAGAGAAGCTGCACTACTGCGTCAGGGAAATCAAATCTGGGGACAAATGGAAGGGACAAAACAGCGTATTGTGCAAGCCAAACAACTTTTACAACAAGTTCAACAACGTCGTCAAGAAGTTAAGGCTAAATTTGCCGAACAAGTAACAAGCGATCGCAGTTATAGTAATAGTTACACTACTGGTTGGGAAAAGAATTTTTCTACTAGTAGTTACAGTAACAGCCTCGATCCGTTAGAAGCACAGTTTCAAAAATGGGAATTGGATGATGAGTTAGAACAAATGAAAAGAAACATGGGTAAAGGATAATAAGCTGTCAGATATTCAAGTATCTAATAGCTCAATTAATTTTGTAACTCTGGCTTGAATTTCGTCTCGCACGCGGTAAAAAGTTTCTCTGGTTTGTCCATCAGGATCGTCTAATTCCCAATCTTCAAATATTTCTTGAGTTACCCAATCTGGCGGTAAGTTGACACCACAGCCACACATAGAAATTACCGCATCATAGTCTTTAGGCGAAAAGTTAATTAAAGGATCGGAGGTTTGATTGCTAATATCAATTCCTATTTCTGACATCACCTCTATTGCTGTGGGATGTACTCGACTAGATTCTAATCCTGAAGATGTAACTTCAATCTTGTCTTTTCCTAATGTTTTAGCAAAACCTTCCGCCATTTGAGAGCGACAGGAGTTTCTTTTGCAGACAAACATGACTTTTTTCATCTGTATAAAAATATCTCAGTTTTTAGGTTGGGGGGTTGAGCGGTTTGAGGTTAAGAAAAAAGAAGTGGACTTTTTGTGGAGGGAAGTCACATTTGCTCAATACTTCTTTCTAATTCTACAAAAGGAATCAGCCAAACAACATCATAAGGTTGTAGAATCAGGGATATTTTTTGTTGTTGAACTCTCCATCCCCTTTTATTAACTAAATCGTACCAATAATTATCTTCCGGAGTTACACAAACAATAGAATCAGAATTTTCTAATTGCAGTTTGGCAAGAGGTATTTCAAGATGACAAACTTGGTTAGTAACATTAGTAACAGTTAAAATATGCTCTTCACACCCTGGAGCAACCCTGAAAACTGTAAAACATTGGGGGGAGAGAGTCAGAATTTGTTGATCGCCTTGGGGATGGAAAGCAGATTGTCGAACCCGAATTTCCAGCAATTTTCCTAAAGATTCAGTCAATTGAGATAATTTGGAAGTTGATAGTTTCAATTCTTCGTACAAAGAAGTGACAGAAATAATCTGACGATTAATATCTCGTTTGGACTTGGTTTTGAGAACGGTATCTACATCATTAGTACTACCAATCAAACCATGTAGATAAATTCCAGGTACACCTTTAAGTACTAAAGCCAGACTGCGGGAAGCCACAAAACGTTTAATCTGAACCTTTAAATCTTCGTTGCTACTATCTACATTTAAAGCACTAAACCAAGTAGTGTTAATTTCATAAGGTTCATTTTCACCATTTTCTGCTGTGCGATAAGAAACAAATGCACCATGCTCTCTGGCTCTGCTAATCAAGTAATGGATATCTTCTGGAGACAGAATGTTTTTCGCTCCCATTAATCCAATTCCATCATGAGTATCCAAAATATTGAGATAGGTTGTGGTTTCTGAAGGAAATTCTAATTCTCTAGCCCATTCAGAAAGAGCCGTTGTATCTTCGCGATAAAAAGTATGAAGGACTAAAGGCGGTAAAGCAAAATTATAGACCATTTGAGCTTCATCATGTCCCTCTCCGAAATAAGAAATATTTTGTTCATGAGGAATATTGGTTTCTGTGATGACCGCGATACCTGGAGCTACCACGTTGAATATATCGCGAAATAGTTTAATCGTTTCGTGAGTCTGTTCTAAATTAGCACAGGAAGTGCCAGGAATTTCCCATAAATAAGTCACAGCATCCAGACGAATTACATCTGCTCCGCGACGGACATAGAGTAACAAAGTCTCAATGACCCACAGTAATACTTTAGGATTACGATAGTTAAGGTCGATTTGGTCAGCAGAAAAGGTAGTCCAGACCCATATTGAACCATCCATCGATTGAAATTCTGTAAGAATATCGGAAGTACGAGGACGAACTACCATTTGACGCTGCTCTGGGGTTAACTCGTCAGGAGAGCGATAGACTGTAGCAATATCTTTATAATCGGGATTACCATTTAGCATTTCCTGAAAAGCGATGCTTTGGGATGAAGTATGGTTGCATACAGCATCAAACATCAGTTGATAGCGATCGCCAATATTTTCAATATCTTGCCAAGAACCTAACTTGGGATCTACAGTGTGGAAATCAGTAATGGAAAATCCCCGATCTGAAGAGTAAGGGAAGAAGGGCAGAATGTGGAGAGTATTGATAGTTTTGTGAAATCCTGGTATCTCTTGTAAAAAGTGAGCCAGGTTGGCTAAGGGAGATTCTGTCTCATTGTAAAGAAGATCTCCATAAGTAATTAAAATTACATCTTTTTCTGTAAAGCGATTGGCAGGAATTAAATCTTGTTCTGCTTGTATTCTTTCTAATGGTTTATGAGCATAATAGACTTTTAAAATTCTTTCTAATTCGGGATAATGTTGTTTCGCCTCGGATTCTCCATAAAGGAAAGATAATCTAGAAAAGATGATTTTTTGGGCTTGAGTCGGGATTTCTAAGAGAGGTCTTGTATAATCTGGTTTTTCGTAATGACGAATTTTTGTCCAATCCTTTGATTCTGAGATATTCGCTATTTTAGATTGTATGGAGTTTATTTTTTGATTAACAACCATCTTTTTCCTCAACTCATTTATACTTCTAATAATAAGGATTTTCTTCATAGAGAAGATAGATAAAAAGCTTAAATCTGTCTTAATAAAACACGAATTCTTTTCTCTTTGTGTCCAAAGTGAAATAGCCTCTATCCTTAAGATATAATGCGTAAATTTATCCTCATCTGGTTTGGTCAACTCATCTCTACTATTGGCAGCCAAATGAGTGGGTTTGCCTTAACTCTTTGGGCTTGGCAACTGACGGGGTCAGCAACAGCCCTAGCTTTGGTAGGATTTTTCTCTCAAGTGCCTCGCATTTTTATGTCTTTGTTTGCTGGCATTATTGTCGATCACACCAATCGGAAATATTTAATGATTTTAGGTGATGGAATCGCTGCTCTTTCTACCTTGGCTATCTTGATTCTCTATCTCACAGGACAACTTGCTATCTGGCATCTGTATCTTGCTGCATCGATTAATGGTGGTTTTGGTCAAATTCAGCAACTAGCTTATTCTACCTCAATTACTCTGTTAGTGTCTTCCAAAAATTACACTCGTGCTAATAGTATGAAATGGATTGTCCACTATGGCTCAAGTATTATTGCCCCTGCAATCGCAGGATTTCTTTATCCGATTCTTGGTTTAGGGGGTATTTTACCTATAGATTTAATGACTTTTATAGTTGCGATTGTTACTTTAGCCCGGATTCATATTCCCCAACCAGAGAAAGAGCAGGGAAGACAGAGAGAATTAGCTAAGATTGATAATTTGTGGCGAGAAATCACTTTTGGCATTCATTATATTAGACAACGTTCTAGTTTACGTACTCTACTAATAGTTACGGTTTTATTTTGGTTTGCTAACAATTTGGGTGCAGCTATATTTGAACCCATGATATTAGCTCGCTCTAGTGGGAACTCTCAGACTTTAGGGGCGATCTTCTCCGCAGCAGGTATCGGAGGAGTTACTGGTGCGGTGGTGTTAAGTGCTTGGGGAGGTACAAAAAGCCGTATAAATAGCCTGCTAGCTGGATTTATGGGGGCTGGCATCGCCAAAATAATATTTGGATTAAGTCAAAGTCTTAGAGTTTGGATACCTGCTCAATTGTGTTCCTCTCTAAACTATCCTTTGTTGGGTAGTTCTGAAACTACATTATGGATGGAAGCTATCCCCCCAGAACTCCAGGGGCGAGTTTTTGCTGCTATTTCCTTAATCTTAAAGTTACCAGGTGCGATCGCAACCCTGATAGCAGGAATATTAAGCGATCGCCTATTTGAACCAGCTATGCAGTCACCAAGTATTTTAAGTTCTATATTTTCGCCCATTTTTGGCACTAACCCTGGTGCAGGAATGGCACTGTTGTATGTAATGAGTGCCATGTCTATGTTTTTGATTGGTGTTGTGGGTTATAAATTACCTCAACTGCGTCAAAAAGTTTCGGATTAATCTAACCTGAGTTCGATGAAGACCTATATCTTGGAAGGGTCAGAGGTCTTCCCGCACCGAAGGAGACTTCACAACAAAGCCGATCTTCTGGCTAATTACCTAGATATATGTTGTTTTTATCTGGTATTTTAAAGTACTTTTGCCAATCGGATTTAGTATGAAGAGTCAACCCACAGAAGGATAGTTTTTATCCCGTAGGAATCGCCTTCCTTCAGGTAGGCGAGGAGGTCAAAGAAAAATATTTGCCCACCAAAACTATAGATTAAATAACTGTCTTAACTATGGTAGGAAGCTTACTATTAGAGTCAGAAACATTATTAGAACTTAGGTCTTCCCCAAATAAATCTGTAGCAAATGTCTCTAGCTGGTCTGAGGATGTCTGTTGTAACTGAGCTAATAAGGTGTAACTTTCTGTGACTAGTTGAGCAACATCAATATCGTAGTGGGTGGGCTGATATTGCGTGAGTCTTTTGATCCCTTCTCCCAAAAGAATCATTGCACCCTGTTGATTAAGATTACTTAGATGGTAGCAGGCTACGGCAATCTGTAAAATTCCTTGATAGAACTTTTTATCGTACTCTGGAGATTCAATCCAAATTGCCTCCAAAGTATCGTGGCAATCATAAAATTGCCTTTGGTTAAATTGTTTGATACCTAACCAAAATGTTTCTGGTGGCACAATTAACCTCAAATTTGTTGATCTTTAAAATGTTAAAAGAATACTCTCGCTATAAACGAGGGTAATCCAAGTCTAACATAGTTATACGCGCCCAATGTTTTACCGATGAGTTAAAATGTCTATTTCGTAAAGTTAACCCTAGACCAGTTTTGGGTGTTATTAAAGTTTTAATGGCTGAATAACTGTGGAGGCTTGATCGCTTTCTAATTCCCGTTCCAAAGCTGTTTGATAGGTATCCACAACATGATTGAGCAGTACATCCCCAAATTGGGCTAAAAAAGACCACTCTTGACCGATATGAACGTAAGAATTACCAATGGTAACTGGTGGTACTAAAGGTATTGTATCCCCCAAATTAACGATGCGATAAGCATTAGGAATAATCTGACTATGTATTTTGGCAAAAGTAGGCGAGCAGACCCTTGGTCCTGCAAAGGTGTAAAGCTGAATTTGGTCTTGGATTTGAGGGATAGCGTGGATCAGTTCCATAGCAGCCAGAGTTGCGATCGCTGCTCCCAAACTATGCCCAGTAATATAACAAGGAATGGTCGGATCTAATTTCTTCGCTACTTCGGCGATCGATGGGCTAAGGTTGCGAGTTAGTTCAAAAAACCCTTTATGCACTTCCCCATAATCTTTACCAGAGGGAGCAACATACATTTGCTGTGCTGCGTTCAAGTTGTTGAGCCACTCAGCCTGGGTTTGTGTACCCCGAAATACTAAAATATTGTGTTCTTTCGAGGTAAGCAATATGCCAGAGTAAACCCGAATACGATATTGGCGTTGTAGGATTTGGCGTACTTTATCTTGTAGCGTTAACTCAACTTCCTCAATAGTTTCTTCCAGGCTAGTTGAATTCGTTATGGTTTCGGGAGTAGCATCCGCGTTATTATTTCTAAAATAATCTTCTATGATGTCTTGTTCTAGGGTAAAGTTCGCTGACTGAGTATAGAGATCGAAGTATTTTTCATAATCAGGTAAAAGTTTAATTGTTCCATCGTAGTTAGGATTGGCACGAGCAGTTTTATATTGCTGAACGGCTAATTTACAAACATGAATTAGTCGTTTTGCCATGTCACGATTGTAGGGTTGAGTAGGTGGTGTTAAAATATTTGATGCCAGCAGTTTTTTTCTTTTTTCTACTTCATTTTCCCAATCAGCTTCTGACGCATAAGCTGCCTCGATAATGCTGATATCATCAGCTAAAGTTGCGTTGCCTAAAGCCTTGAGTTCTTGTTGCTTAAGAACCGATTGGACTCGCAAATGTTCTTGGGTAATTCTGCCTGTAACACCTGCTCCTAAGCCTGCCAGTAAAATATGTCGACGGTTGAATTTCATGGTTTTGCTCGATTGGTTAATGCTATTAATGTCCCAAAGTTGTTTTTTTGCAGTAGGTCTGATGAGCCTTGAGTAACTGTTTCAAAGTGGAAGAATTAGCTTGTGTGACATTCAGAAAAAACTGATTAGTAGCTCTGCCAAAGACCCAGGTTAATGTAGCATGACCCAACCCGCTGTTGAGAACAATAATTAAAGGAATAACTAGACCTATAAGATAAAAAATTAACCGCACCAGAAAAGCACTGGCAAATGCAACCAAAAAAGCGCATAGGATGACTACGATCATTTGTATCTTGTTCCGTTTGGGCTTACCCCAGCGCAACCAAATATCTACAACCATCTTCAGATTTATCAGAGCCAGGACTAAAAGATCGATGTCTCCCACCAGACTTTTGCTAATTAAACCAATAATGGCAGCCCCCAAGGTATAGTCGAGAATTAGCTTTTGTACTCCACGATTAATTTCCAAAGGGATTTTAAATCCTGATACGAGGGACTCAACTGATGGTAAAGATTCTGACCATTCACTTGTATTTTCTTCTGAGCCTGATATCCCCAAGTCTTTCATCACAACTATATTCTGGACAACTCAAACGATATTAAATTACAACACGGTAAATAGTCTAAATCAATATCGGACGCTGGCTGGACTCAGTTTCGTAGATGGATAGAATACTATGGCTGGAAGATGGGCAAAATAACCATTGCCGTTCCTCAATACGTAAACCAGTTAAAAAATTTCTTTCTACTCGTACCCAGGTTTGTAGTTGCGGGTACACAGAAGATAGAGATATTGCAGCCAGTATCCTAATTTTGCATACAAAACTATATACCGTTGGTCACAGGGGAAGTTACGCTACAAGAGATTTCCCCTCTTGGTCTTCAGGTTTCAATCTGTTGGCTAACGGCGAGTCGATGAATGGAGAATCCCCCACTAAAATAAACGAGCGAGTTAAAACGGAATCATTTATTTAGTGGTGGGAGTCTCAATTTTTCATACTATCTCGTACTTCTTTGATTAATTCAAGATCGATATCTTGTTTGTCATCTGCAAATTCGTTATCAGGAGTGATAAAAAGCATACAGTGACATTCTTTTCTCTCACGCATTGGGACACAGGGACAATTCCAAAAAGCGTTTTTTACTTCTGCTTCTTTGTCTTCATAGTGACGACAAGGACAGAGAGGAGAGCCTAATTCTTCTTTATGTCGGGCTAATCCTTCAATTACCACAGCAGTTACGGAAGGATCGCTACAAAAGTAGGTGTCAGTACGTTTAGCGTACTGTTCCGCAAAGTTTTTCATGGATTCGAGATTTTTATCTTGATCGGTACTTGTCGTCATAACTTTTGCTGTTTCTTAAGACTCTAATTTTTATTGTTTATTTTATAAATTGTAAGTCAATTTGTATGTATTGATAAAATTAAATGCTAAAAGGATTACTATCTATATTTTTGAAATTGCCTTGTTCTTTGTGCCAAAGACCAGCATCAGAAATTGTTTGTAGTTATTGTCAGCAAAAACTCAAAAGTTGTCAATTGAACCATAGCCAAAAATTGTCCCTAGGGAATCTTTCTGTTTTTGCTTGGGGGAGATATGATGGAACATTGAAGCGGGCGATCGCATTAATGAAATATGACCGTCTTCCAGAAATGGGATCGATGCTAGGACAATGGTTAGGTCACAATTGGCTCAGTTCGGTTTCCCATGTTAATAAGTCTAAGATCGTAGTAGTTCCGATTCCTCTTCATCCTGAAAAATTGCAACAGAGGGGTTTTAATCAAGCAGAGAAGATTGCACAAGGTTTTTGTCAAATAACTGGTTACAGTTTACAACCAAAAATTCTCAATAGGGTCAAAAATAGTGAAGCTATGTTTAACTTAAATTCTGCTCAAAGAAAAGCTAATATTAATAATGCTTTTGCTGTGGGAAATATTCCACTACTGAAAATGAAACAAAAGTCAACACCGCGATTAGAGAGGCTTCCTAGCCGGAAGCCTCTCTCGCGGTCAATTCTATTAATAGACGATATTTATACTACTGGTGCTACAGTTAGTGAAGCTGCTAAAGTTTTACAAAAACAAGGGATGGAAGTTACGGGGGTAGCAGTTGTGGCGACTCCGCAAAAAGTATTATGACTATTATTCTAACTAATGACGATGGCATTGATGCACCAGGGATTAGAGCTTTGAAAGAAGCGATGAAATCTGACAAAACAGTTATTGTTGCGCCACAAGTACAACATTCTGGTTGTGGACATCAAGTAACCACTCGTAAACCAATTAAAGTAATTAAGCGATCGCCAGAAGAATATGCAGTGGGGGGTACTCCAGCAGATTGCACCCGTATTGCTATTACCCATATTGCGCCAGAGACTCAATGGGTATTGTCAGGAATTAATGCAGGGGGAAACTTGGGAACTGATGTTTATATCTCTGGTACAGTAGCAGCAGTAAGAGAAGCAGCATTTCACGGGATTAGAGGGGTGGCTATTTCTCATTGGCTCAAAAAACCCCTAGTGATTGATTGGGAAGTAGCTACTAACTGGACAGTTAGAGTATTACAAGAACTACGCGATCGCTCTTTGCCTCAAGGAAGTTTTTGGAATGTGAATTTACCTCATCTCGAAACAGGAAAACCTGAGCCTGAAATTGTTTTTTGTCAACCCAGTATCGATCCTTTACCTGTCAAGTTTCGAGTTGAAAGAGACTTGCACCATTATCAAGGAGAATATAGTAAGCGCGATCGAACTCCAGGTACAGATGTTGATGTTTGTTTTTCGGGGAATATTGCTGTGACTCTAATTAAGCTTTGACATCCTCCCATCGACAGAGTCGAGGGATTCCTAAGACTCACGACTTAGGCTTTCTGTTTCTTCGGCTTTTAACTAGACTACTGTTGCCAGAAGCCCCCGCCAGATCGCCTACACAGACATTTTTTCTAAAGACACG
>JASJCP010000218.1 GCA_030065935.1 Xenococcaceae cyanobacterium MO_167.B27 | reverse complement strand
ATATAAGCAATACTTATTTTATATCTTAGGTATTAAAACATGAGTACTGATAAATAGTTGTAAAAGTCAAGCCTCTTAGCATAGCGACCGCGAAGCGTTCTCTTCGAGATCGCCTTGGGGAAAACTTGTCCATCTACTGTTAATAAATCTAGGTTGATGACCTTCATGCCCTAACCCTTGTAACTAGAAACTTACCTTTTAGTGTAGTGTTTCCAGGAATGGTAAAAATACTTCTTGAAGGCATCTGTCCTAATACTCTAACCCGATTTTCAAAAAAGCTTCTTTTTTAAACTCAGAATGATTAATTTTCTCTTGCTTTATCCATATGTCAAAATACAGTGAGTCATTTTCTTTTCAACAAGTGTTTATATGACCGTTACCAAAAAAGAATTTTAGGTTTTCATCGAACGGGATGAGGATGGATACTATGTTGGGGAAGTACCTCAGCTAAAAGCTTGTTACAGTCAAGGAGAGACAATTGATGAATTAATGGACAATATTAAAGAAGTTATCGAAACTGGAAAAATTAAATAACCATTAGGATCAGATTAAGTTTCTCAATATAATTCATCCCTCATCATTCCTATTGATCGCAACTATGCAATTAAAAATTTTAATCCCCACAGAAGTATTAGTAGATCGCGAAGTCACCAAAGTCATCGCGGAAGCAGAAAACGGTCATTTTTGTCTGCTACCCCATCATATTGATTTTGTCGCAGCATTAGTCCCAGGAATACTAAGCTTTACCATTGAAACAGGAGAAGAAATATTTGTGGCTGTCGATGAAGGAATTTTAGTCAAGTGCAACCGCGAAGTTTTAGTGTCTGCTCGTAATGCTATTAAAGGTAAGGATTTAGAAACTCTCAAGGAAACTGTAGCCCAACAGTATCAAATATTAGATGAAAAAGAAAAGTTAACTCGTTCAGCATTAGCACAGTTTGAAGCAAGTATGATGCGTCATTTTAAGGAGTTGGGTAATGGATAAACATAGACCGCGTTGGCGTAATTTTCAGCGTCAAATATTCAGAAAAAGCGATCGCAAACTTAAAGCCAGAAGAGAAGCTAAAAATATCTGGTTTGGCTTAGGGATGTTTGGTATGGTGGGTTGGTCGGTAGCTATTCCTTCTTTACTCGGTATTGGCTTAGGGGTTTGGATCGATACCCATATCCAGAGTAAGTATTCTTGGACATTGATGCTGCTAGTAATTGGTGTAGCTTTAGGGTGTTTGAATGCTTGGTATTGGATCAGCAAGGAGAGTCAAAGTGATTGAAGAGGAGACTTTACTGCTATTTCTAGTATTGCTAGTGGGAGTAACCATTATTCTCGGTCTTCTAATCAAAGCGGGTTTGGAGCGCATTGGCATTCCTCCTCTAGTTGGATATCTACTTTTAGGGATGGGAATGGGGTTGCTAAATAGCTTGGTGCATTTTCTGACACCACCAGTTAAAGAAGTATATGCTTTTTTAGCGGAGTTAGGAATTATCTCTCTGTTGTTTCGAGTTGGTTTAGAAAGTAATATAGCTGGATTAATACGCCAATTACCTCGCGCTAGTTTTATTTTGTTAGGAAATATCTCATTTAGCGGTATCTTGGGTTTTTTGGCAGCCTCGAAACTGCTTCACCTGCAACTTATTCCCAGTCTTTTTATTAGTATTGCGTTGATGGCTACCAGCGTTGGTATTTCTGTTCTTGTTTGGCAAGAAGCTAAGGCTTTAAATACTGATAATGGAGAATTACTAATAGATATTGCGGAAATGGATGATATTGCAGCGATCGCTTTAATGTCTTTATTTTTTGCAATGATACCAGTTCTCAATGGCGATGTAGAAGGCAATATTATTCCTGTATTTCTGGGAACTATCAGCCCGTTTTTGCTAAAAGTTAGCATTTTTGGATTTTTATTCCTGATTTTGTATCACCATCTCCAACGACTCATGACTCGCTTTTTTGAACGACTCGAACCAGCACCAGACCCAATGTTAATGGTAGCAGGAACAGCTTTTATTATTGCTGCTTTAGCAGGATTGATGGGCTTTTCCGTAGCAGTAGGGGCTTTTTTTGCAGGATTGGTATTTTCTCGCGATCCCGATGCAGTTAACTTTGATGCCTCTTTTAGTACTCTTTACGAATTTTTTGTTCCTTTCTTTTTTATTCATATCGGCTTGCAGCTAAAAATTGACTCTTTTGCTACCAGCCTAAATTTAGTCATTATTCTGTTGATTGTGGCGGTTTTGGGTAAGGTCGTAGGTACAGGATTACCTGCTATTCTAACTACAGGTAGAGCGAGTGCCTTATTACTGAGTATTAGTATGATTCCTCGCGCCGAAATTGCGATGGTAATTATGGAAAAAGGAAGACAATTAGGAGATTGGGCAGTATCGCCACAAATTTTTACTAGTATGATTTTAGTTTCAGCAATAACTTGTATTATCTCTCCATTGCTATTGCGTCCTTTATTACAGAAAAAAACCCAGCTAGAACTTTAAATTAAAATTAATCAATTCTCAACTCGATAGGAGTAGATAGTGTTAGGAAATTTCAGACAAGTTACCGAACATTCTTGGATGGGAATTTATCTGAGAATTTTAGCCCTTATCATGGCTTATGGCGCATCAGTTCATGTAGCTAATGTAATGGGATTTGGGGAAATATCTTGGGGTGAGCAGCCCATAACTTGGAGAGTGGGAGATATTGTCTATGGGTTATTAGATACAGTGACAGCCATTGGACTTTGGCAAAAAACAGCCTGGGGAATATTTGCTTTTTTAAGTGCAATTGCCTCTCAATTTCTGATTTATACGGTTTTTATCAATTATTTTGCCTTTACTAGCCAACAGAGAGAAACTATATATGGGCTTTTGGGTACAGAACTAATTTTGTTATTAGTATTCTTTGTATTATTCTTTACCATAACGAGCTTCTTGCACCGTCGTTCAGGGCGGTGATATGAGCGAGTCGATAAGAGAGGAGAAAAAAATTCCTTTTATAACTTAATACTTTAGACACAAAATCTTAATATATAAAGATTTTTATTTATTGTAAAATATCATTATGAAAACGTACAAATTCAAGTTATACCAAGCAAGAAATAATAAATATCTTCACTCATGTATTAATGCGAGTGGCAGTATTTATAATCATTGTATCGCTTTGCACAAGCGGTACTACAAAATGTTTGGTAAACATTTGAATATGTATCGTTTAATGAAGCACATAGCTAAGTTAAGAAAGCGAATTAAATATTGGCAACAAGTAGGAGCACAAGCTGTACAAGAGATTTGCCAAAGAATCGAAAAAGCCTATCAACTATTCTTCAAGAATAATAAAAAAGGGACTAGACCACCTAATTTTAAGAAAACCAGAAAGTATAAATCTTTTACTCTCAAACAAGCTGGTTATAAATTATTAAGTGGGAATAGGATTAAGATAGGCAAGATAACCTATAAATTCGCACTTAGCCGTGAAATAAAAGGTAAAATCAAAACGCTAACAGTTAAAAGAACCTCTCTTGGTGAGTTATTCATTTTAGTGGTAACTGATTTCGTTGAAGAAAGTTTTGGAGTCGTGACGGGTAAAATCGCGGGCTTTGACTTTGGACTAAAAACATTTTTAACTGTAAGTGATGGTACTACTATTGAGTCTCCTTTATTTTTTAATCAATTCCGTTCTCTTTTAAAAAAAGCCAATAAAAATCTATCTAGCAAAAGGAAAGGTTCAAACAATTGGTATAAAGCAAAAGCTAATTTAGCTCGCGTTTATGAATTTATTTCTAACAAGAGAAAAGACTGGTTTTGGAAGTTAGCCCATGAGTTGACAAATAAGTACGATGTACTAATATTTGAAGACTTGAATTTAAAAGGAATGAAACGGTTATGGGGGAGAAAAGTTAGTGATTTGTCTTTTGCTTCTTTCCTAGAAATACTTATATGCGTAGCTAACAATAAAGGTAAAACAGTTCATTTTGTAGATAGATTTTATCCTAGCTCCAAAACCTGTTCTTGTTGTGGACATATCAATAAAGAATTAAGTCTTAAACAGAGAGAATGGAATTGTCCAAGCTGCAATACAAAGGACATTCCAAGAGACTTAAACGCAGCAATTAATTTGCAAAGAGAAGGGGCATCTTCTCTTGGGTTAGATACCGTAAGACTATTCTTCGATAGCAAGTGTTGCTTGACCCCAGAATCCGCTTGCTTCAGCTAGCGGAGTATGTCAATAAGAAATAGTACCAATAACTGTCACAAGTTCCTCAAATTTGATTTTTAATATAGGTGCAGATTTCTAGCCATAAGGATAAAACATTGACATTAATCATTGCTTTTATAGTTGGTTCTGGTTTGGGATTGTTCTATTTCGGTGGTTTGTGGCTGACGGTACAGCAACTACCTGTAACCAAACACCCTTACAGATTAATGTTATTCAGTTTTTTATTCAGACTGGGAATTAGTCTGTTTGTTTTATCTTTGATTGTTGGTGGTAATACCAAACTATATAACGTAATTTCTTTATTGGCTTGTGGTCTAGGATTTTTAATGGTTAGAACAATTATGATTTTATGTATGCAATTGCGCTCGCAATCTAAAACCAATGATTTTTGACTAGTAACTACTAACTACTAACGACTAACGACCTCAACCAATTAACTATATTTGTGTTTTTCTACATGATATGAATTTAACTCCAGACCAAACAATTTACTGGCAAAGAGGCATAATTACTATTAATGCCACTTTGGTTTTCACTTGGCTGATAATGTTTTTACTCGTTTTGGGTTCTTGGTTAGTTACTCGTAAACTATCCCCATCTACCAATATCTCTAGAGGACAAAATCTGTTAGAAGTATTGGTGCTAGGAATTGGAAACCAGATCAAAGAAGTTAGTCAACAAGAACCAAAACCCTATGTTCCTTTTATTGGCACTCTCTTTATCTTTATTGCTGTTTCCAATCTTCTCAGTTTCATTCCTGGCTATCAACCGCCTACAGGTTCGCTTTCCACTACTGCTGCACTAGCAATCTGTGTCTTTTTTGCTGTTCCTCTTTATGGCATCAAAAAACAAGGATTGATGGGTTACTTTAAAAAATACTATCTTCAGCCCACTCCTTTCATGTTGCCGTTTAATATTATTGGTAGGTTCTCTAATACAATATCTTTAGCAGTACGTCTATTTGGTAACGTAATGAGTGGCACGATGATTGTTGGTATTTTACTATCGATCGCACCTTTATTTTTGCCAATCCCGTTGCAAGCAATGGGATTACTAACGGGAGCGATTCAAGCCTATATTTTTGCTATTTTAGCTATGGTTTCCATCGCAGCAGCCACTACAAACAACTAACCTCTGTACGGGTGCAAGCCTTGCGCCCCTACCACTGAATAATTTATGGATAATCTCGCACTAATTGGTACGGCATCTATAGTAACAGCAGGATTGACAATTACCATCGGTTCGATCGGTCCTGCATTAGGAGAAGGAAAAGCTTTAGCACAAGCCTTAAGTGCGATTGCTCAACAGCCAGATGAAGCTAACAACATCACCCGCACTCTATTTGTCGGAATGGCGTTGGTAGAATCAACCGCTATTTACTGTTTTGTAATTACCCTAATTCTGATCTTCGCTAATCCCTTCTGGAGCTATTTTGTTGAGAAAGCAGGAGGATAAGAGGAAGGATGAAGGATGAGGAATGAGGAATCAACCACGCTCCTACTAACTACTAACCACTAACCACTAACCACTAACCACTAATCGAGTATGTTAATCGATCCTTTTGTTGTTATTGCTCAAATCATTAACTTTCTGATTTTGGTGTGGTTGCTGAAGCGTTTTTTATATAAGCCTATCACTTCCGCGATGGAAGCGCGATCGCAAAGAATCCAAAGTCAATTAGCTACAGCAGCCATCAAAGAGAAAGATGCAGAGGCGGAAAAGGAGTTATATCGGCAAAAACAACAGGAGTTGGAAGCACAAAAACAGCAATGGTTAGAGCAAGCCAGACAGGAGGTAGCAACAGAGAAGGAAATACTAAGAAAACAAGCTCAAGATGAAGTAAATCAAGCTCGTTCCCAATGGTATGAGAGTTTTGAACAAGATAAGCAAAAATTTGCTCGTAAAATGCGCGATAGCCTTAGTGAACAGATTGCTTTAACGGCTCGAAAAGTTCTATCAGATTTAGCTAACGCCAATTTAGAAGCACAAATTACAGAAACATTTATCAATCGGCTGTACAATCTTGATGAGCTTGAAACCGAGACAATTCCCACTGCACCAAGTTCCAATCCTAATAATATAATTACAATCCGCAGTTCTTTTATAATCCCTGATGAGAACAGAAAACGCCTGATTACTGCTGTTGCAGAACAAATTGCTACCAATGCTGAAGTACAGTTTGAAACGGTGGAAGATTTTATCTGTGGGATTGAATTACTTTATGGAGGTTATAAGATTTCTTGGAATTTAGAACATTATTTAACAGAGCTAGAAAGCTCAACATTGTTGATGGTTGATAGTCACTGATTTTTCCCACACCCCAGACCCTATCTTGTTTTTAAACTTGGAGAACCCCACGTGAGAATTAAAGTACTGCTTCAAAAGGAATAGACAAGATAGCTAGTTGAGTGGTATCAATAAAATAGTTGGTTTTTTTCCTAGAATTAACTTCAGTGTTGCGAGTGTTACTATCGAGGTCTGTAATTAAATCTTCGATAACTTCCCAGGGTTGACTTAGTGTTATTGCACCGCGAGATATTTGATTTTGTCGGGCTAGTTGTTCTAGTTTGAGTAAAGAACGCTTTAAAGGATTAGTACTAGAGACGATTAAGATTTCTGTCATTCCTAGAGGCTCTGCACTTTGTAGTTCAAATCCAGAGGTATAATAGTCGGGAATTTTCAGGGTTGTTTTTGGTGGAATCAAGATTTGTTGTGTTAAATTTGTCCAATGATTGGGGAATATAACTGTTATATTAGCTTCAGCATCGATCGCCAGAATATTAACATATATAGGACGGTCTTCTTGATTGGCGATCGCAAATTGCAGGGAAGTACCAACGGGTATTGGCTCTATTCCTGATGAAGACGCACTACGGTATTTAGGAGTATAGTTAAGATTGCTCCTACTAGTTACAGCTTCTCCTAATATTTTTTGAGGTGCAGAGGAATTACTTATAGTAGCACTGACTTTTAAGCTAGAGGAGTGGGGATTGAGAGTTAATCGAATTAATTTAATTGCTAACAAAGACTGCAATTTATTTTGTAAGCGTTCAACAGCAGCTATTATGTTTTCATCGCTGCTATAAAAAGAACCAGGAAGGAAAGTTAAGTCAGGATAAAATAGTCCCCAACTATTAATAGGTGGTGTTGTAGCAGTTGTGGATGGGAACATTTCTGGAGCAGTCCGACCAAAAATATAGTCTATTTCTCCTTGTTGCAGAGGTAATATCTCGATACGCTTAAAAGCAGCAAAGGCTTGTTGTATTTCTCCTTGGCGATTTCTTGCAGAATCATCTATAGCGATTTTCAACTTGAGATCGCTCTGAATACTGCGAATTTTCTCTTGAAGTAAGCTACCTCTAGATAAGCCTTGTTTTTCAGTTACTAATTTACCGTAACCGATTAATCCTTCACGAGCATCTAATTCTACTGTGGCTAATTGGTTTTCTTGAGGATCGATTACTGATAGAGTTGAACCGCGATTAAAAGCAGTAACACTTTGAGCATCTATCCCCCCAAGCCATAATTGAACTGAGTCTTTGTTTATCCTAGTAATAACTGCTTCTGCTGGAGGAGTTGGTTTATTCAGAAAATAAACAGATTCAGGAGGATAATTTGCATTAGGAGAGACTTCGTAACTGGGTTTCTGTAAACTACTCGGAGCAATAAGGGCGATGGAATTTTCTGTGTGAGCAATAGTAGTATCTAGAAGCGGATTTTTAGTTTGTTGCCAAAGATATTGAGTCATAGCATAGGTAAATGCTCCCGCAGCAAAACCATCAAAGGAAACATCCGCAGCTAATTGATTTTTTTGTGCGGAAGTTATAGCAACTCCCTTAGCAATTCCTTTTTGACGACGTTTAATAAATTCTTGAGGAGAAAGATTGAGTCGGGATAACCATTGTTCTTGATATTCTGTTTCTGCTGCAATTACTTGTATGTTTTCGTTACTAGAGCGAGAGCGTATCCTTAAATTGCCTCTGGTAGTTGCCCCAGAGTAGCAGCAGTCTAACACTATAGTGACATTTTCAGTTTTTAAAGCACTGGTAAGTAAAAATAGAGTATGTCCCATAATATCTTTTACTTGATCTTCTTCATTGTTGGGACTATCAATAGGGACTATAGTGCCATTGAATCCATCTTTACTAGATTTATCTTTAACCCGAGAGCCATGTCCTGAATAATGAAAGACTACCACATCTCCTGGTTTGGCTTGTTTGATGAGATGTTCTTCAAAAGCCCTTAAGATGTTGTGGCGAGTAGCAACGCGATCGCTTATAGTTAGAATATCTGACTCTTGAAACCCAAAGCAGTTAATTAATAGTTGTCGTTGTAACTGTATGTCTGTAACGCAACCTTTGAGGGGTATCCAACCGCTAAAATTGCGATCGTATTGATTAATTCCGATCAGTAGAGCTAATTTACGGGAAGTGTTTTGAGCTAAAATTTTACCGTAACTCTCACTAGTACTCCACAAGTTTCCTTGACTCCAACCTAAAGTAGCTAGAGTCGAACCAGCTAATTGTAAAAAATGACGGCGTTTAATTTTACTCATCAGAAATCTTGCACCTGGAAACCATACCGTCTAAAACTCAAGTTTTAGGCTAATACAATAAGTCTATTAAAATAGACTATAGCTGTTATGAAAACTAGATAATAGTCCTCTTGAGAGGACTTTTCTGTATTACTCAGATCTTGCACCAGTACAAAAAAACTGAATAATTAGCTATTGGTAATCAATTTATTACCTTTTTCCCTTTAAGCTTTCCTTTTTTCTCTGATACCACAAATCAGTTACTGACTAGGTGCAAGATCTCAGTATTAGCCAAGAAATAAATTTCTTGGTGATTTATTGCGCCTTGTGCAAGATATAAGTAATCAGTCATCAGTAATAGGTAATAGAGAATAGTCATATCTTGCACCTGGAAACCATACCGCCTAAAACTGAAGTTTTAGGCTAATACAATAAGTCTATTAAAATAGACTAAAACTGTTATGAAAACTAGATAATAGTCCTCTTGAGTAGGGGTTTAGCACTGCCAAACCCCTATATTAGAATAAAACTCTCAAAAGTGCAATTTTAATATAGTTAAATTATTCTATTCATCTAAAAAATATAAAGTTAATAATATATTTGTGTAATATTACTTAATTATTAGTTTATTTTTATCCTTAAAACTACTAATACTAACAATATATCGATTGGGAATTCTCCCTCGGTTCTTTAAAAATCTATTGGCAAAAATTATGAGTGTTTAATTGTTCCAAGGTTTCTTTAAGTTCCTCAGAAGGATTAAGAATAGAATAAAGTTCCCAGAGTACGTCTGACCACATTTGTAGTTGGGCAAAATAATCAGCTTTTTTTAAAGCGATTGTTTCTCTATCTGCACCTTCTGATTTAAGCTGATTTTCGATTTCTGCTAAGTCTGCTGCAATTGCTTCGTGTTTATCTGGAGCGACTATTTGTATTTTTTGAATTTCCGTTTCGTAGGGATGGAAAACTACTACTTGATAAGTTTTCCCTGGTTGTAAGGGTTTACCATTGTAGAAAAGATTGGTTTGTGTAGCTTCTACTTCTTGTTGCCAATAAATCTGATTTTCGTCTCTAAGACTAACTGCTTCTAGTTTTCCTAATTGCCAAATAAACAGAGGATTTTGGTGCCAAATTTCTTGGATACTGTTGGTTTGGGAGTTATTATCTTTATCTATTAATTGACTGGGTGAAACTAGACATAAATTACCATTTCGCGAACCTCCAGCTACTTTTTTTCTCTTGATTCGCGCCCAAATTTCGTTCCAGGATAAGGCAAGATAGTTACTATAGTTGTCTCTGTCTATCGAAGAAAAATACTTGCTAAAATTGAGATTGTTAGCTGCCTCCAAAGGTAGTATTGTTCCAGATAAAACTAATAATCCTCCAATTCCCCCTAATGCGAACTTATCTAGTTTCTCTAGCTTACTCATATTTGCTTCCTATTGAGATGCTAATGTAAGTCCATAATAATACGGAAGGGAAGAACAGAGGAACAAGTAATTTTAGAGATAAGTACCTAAGCAAAATTAATTGTATATTTTGTCCCAAAATCTTTTAAAACGTTTTCCACGTACTCAACTAAATTTTTCCAACTCAAATATGCTTCTTTTTCAATCCACTCATATTTCATAAATCTCCA
>JASJCP010000047.1 GCA_030065935.1 Xenococcaceae cyanobacterium MO_167.B27 | reverse complement strand
GAATTCAAGAGACAGCGGATCGGCTTTCCCCCACTCGCTGTTCGTTCAAGAAACTGCCCTGTGATGGCGTTCTGTCGGGGGCAATTGCCTAGATAAGAGTCTAAAAGGGAATCCCTCGTGTCTCGCGAGGGAGGTTCAAAATCAGGTTAAACAAGCTATGGACAACTTACAAGATCGGGTAGCACTAATTACAGGAGCGTCCTCTGGCATTGGCGCAGCTTTGGCGCGCGAACTTGCCCAACAAAATGTAAAGCTGGTTTTGCTTGCTAGAAGGGCTGAAAAATTAGCAGCCATAGCAGCAGAAATCGATCCTAGCGGTCAACAAGTACTGGCTGTCCCTGGTGATGTAACAAAGGAAGGAGATATTGAAAAAGCAGTAAATCTTGCTCATAGTAAGTTCGGTAAGATCGAAATAGCGATCGCCAATGCTGGTTTTGGTGTTAAGGGAAATTTGTCAGACCTTACTGTCGATGACTACCGACGCCAATGGGAAACAAATGTATTTGGTGTTCTCCGCACAATTTACGCAACTTTAGATGATCTCAAGCAAACTAAAGGAAGATTAGCGATCATTGGCAGCGTTAATGGTTATGTAATTCTTCCTGGAGTTTCACCCTATGTTATGAGCAAATTTGCACTCAGAGCCTTATGGGAGTCTTTATCGTCAGAACTTGCGCCTTATGGAATATCTGTCATACACATTTGTCCGGGATTTGTAGCAACAGAATCCCGTTTAGCAAAGCTACAAAACCCGAAAACCCCAAAAAAGGAGCAAATTCCTTCATGGATGCTTATGTCCACTACAGAAACTGCCCAACAAATTGTCCAAGCGATCTCTAGAAGAAAAAGGGAAGTTATCCTGACAGGTTACGGTAAATTAGCTGTTTGGCTCAAACGCCATCTGCCTGGATTGCTTTCTTGGTTATTATCAATTTTGAAGGTTAATTAAGTAGCTGGGCAGAATAAAATTCAATTACTGATACAATTGATTCGCCCAAGGACAACACTGCTCTATATTATCTTCATTACCACCACTTGAGCTGCAAAAGACTTATTTCTGGTTGATTTAGCTCTTCCTCAGTGGGCCATTCTACCAATTTGTAAGTTCCAAATATATAATCCCACCAATCTACAGCTATGCCAAAATTATGATGCCACTGATTGTGCTTGTGGTGAATGTAATGGACTGGCATCTTCATCCAGAAACACTTAGTTGGGCTATCGTGCTGTATTTGATGGGCATAGGATGCAAAAGCTGCATAGGTTAAAGCCCCAAGCACAGCTGCTATACCTACTGATTGAGAAATGAAAAATGTAGGAAGGATAATTGGCACTGCTCCACAGTAATTTCTAAATTCCCATAGCACGCCTAAAGCTTTATTCCCAGCATGATGAGTGTAGTGAGAGGTAAAACTTTGACCAAACCAAGACCAAAGGTGCATTAATCGATGCAGCCAATATTCCAGAAAGCTAGCAAAAACAAAAGCGATGACAAAAGAGGTAGCTACTAACATAAATTCTGTTTAAGCTCGAGTCTTTTTTTCACAGTAAATTCTACCAAAAGAGTAGCTATTATTGCTTATTCTATAGTGGGGCTTTATAATTTAAGCCTTGTTAAATTCAGTCAATCTGTCTCATGAAAATTGCCATTATTGCATCTGGTTTTTTACCTGTAATTGATGGGGTAACAGTTAGTGGGTTTTATCGTCTCAAAAAACTGAGTCAGTGGGGACATCAAGTATTGCTATTTTGTCCCGACTATCGTTCTCTAGCTCATATCTATGCTAACTGGCAAGAATATACAGGAGAAATTCTACCAGGAGTGAAAGTTATTAACTTAGCTAGTACTCCTTTTTTTGTGGAATTTGAAACCAATGTTGCTTTTTATGCTTACAACAAATTAATTCGAGAACTAGAGCAATTTCAACCAGATATTATTCATGTAGATGAACCAGAAAGAGTGTATCTAGGATTTTGGCAATTACCAGCAGTCAAATTTGCCAAAAAACATAATATTCCTTGTGTGGGATTTTTCAGAACTAATTTCTTAGAATATTTAGAAGACTTTTTCCCGCTTCCTGCTCCTCTTTTTGCTGTTTTATATTGGTTTATCAAGAAACTCATACTACGGGTTTATAACTCTTACGATGTTACCCTAGTTTCCAGCACAGTTACCCAAGAAAAAATTATTCAATTAGGAATTAAAAATACCCTATATCGTAACTTATTAGGATTTGAACAAAATAAATTTACTCCTAGTCTTAAGCAAGAAAAATTTTTTACTAATAAATATCAACTTCCTAATTTAGAAAATAAAGTTAAGCTAGTTTTTCTCGGTCGTCTTACTCCCGATAAAGGCTGGGATTTTACTTTAAATAACCTAGAGAAAATTTTTCAAGCTATTAATGTAGAAAAAATTGCTTTTCTAATTGTGGGAGATGGAGAAAGTAGAAATAAAATAGCAACAACTCTTAGTAAGTTTACACCCCATTTTCATTTATTTGGCAGAATCGACCCTGCTGATATCCCTGCTATCTTAGCTAATAGCGATATTCACGTCACTACATCAGAAAAAGAAACTAGAGGATTAACTATTTTAGAAGCCCTTGCTTCTGGTATTCCTGTTCTCGCTCCCAATGCTGGAGGTGTAGTAGAAAATATCCAAGATGGAGTTAATGGCTTCTTATATCACCCTAGAAACAGTGAGGATTTTGTTAACAAACTAAAACTTCTTGTAGAAGATTCTACTTTACGTTATCAAATGGGAACACAGGGAAGATTAAGTATTCGAGACAAATATAGTTGGACAAAAACAGTACAAAACCTATTAGATACTTGGCAAGAACAAATTGATAATAAGCACAATAAGTAGCTATAGAAGTTATCTATATAGTTCCTGATTATTTAACAGACGTGCGATCGCTATTATTTCTGGCTTTAAGACACATCCGCATTCCATACTTGGACGACATTGTAATTTGGGGATTGGGGACAACAACTTGTTCTGGCATTAGCTCAAAGCGAAATTTCCTCGCCACCGTAGCTAAAATAAGTGTTGCTTCCATCATGGCGAAAGAATTGCCAATACAAATACGATTGCCAGCACCAAAAGGAATATAGGCATAACGAGGAATTTCCTCAACTCTTGCGGGGTCAAACCTTTCAGGATCGAACTTTTCTGGAGAATCAAACAATTCTGGGCGATGATGAAGCACGTAAGGTACAATCCAAATTTGACCTCCTTTGGGAATAAAGTATCCGCCAATGTTTGTATCCTTGATCGCCTCGCGAGCACTCAAAGCCCATACAGGAGGAAAAAGACGTAAACTCTCTTTAACAATCATTTGTGTATAGTTTAGCTGCTTTAAATCTGCTACTGTTGGCAAACGCTCCCCTAAAACTGTATCTATTTCTGCCTGAAATTTGTCTTCTACCTCTCGATGTAAAGACAGTAAATACCAGGTCCAGGTGAGGGCGTTAGAGGTAGTTTCGTGTCCAGCGATAAACAAGTTGAGAAGCATCCCCAACACCTCATCGTCACTTAAGTGGCTGTTATCTTCATCTTTCGCCAGCAGCAACATCGAAAGCAGATCCCCCTTATCCTGCATTTGCCCTGAAGAGTCAGTTATAGATCGCCGTTTTGCAACCAGTTTGAGAATTGTCTCATCTAGCACTGCTCTTGCTTGTTTGCCTCGTTGACTTGGATGCTCCCGAATCCAACTGAATAGATTTAGTAGTGGGTTGTCATAGTCAGAATCAGTAACTTCTTGTATCATCTTGATCGCAACAGCCACAGATTTTGCTGAACTCATCATCTCAGACTTATCTGCGCCCAATAGGGTTTTAGAAACTATATACAGAGTCAATTGATACATTTCCTGACTCAGATCGCGCACATCTTCAGCCTTCCAGTCTTGTATCATTTCGGCTGCATAATCGATGATAGTCTGAGCGTAGGTTTCAATGCGTTTGGCGTGAAAAGCAGGCTGTGATAATTTGCGTTGTTGTTTGTGTTTTGCTCCATTGACTGCAATTAGCCCTTCTCCAAGATTCCGCCCTAAGATTGCTACTTCCTGTTTGGCTTTGGGAAATTCAGCTACTTTATCAACTAAGACTTCACGTACTATGTCAGGCTGTAGTACCAGATACAAGTTCGAGTTAGGGACTGTAAAATGAACAATTCCAACGCGGTCTCGCGAAGCGAGCGCGGAGCGAGCGCGTGAAATTTCCATCAGATAATTAAGGGGATTTTTCAACAGTGAAATTAAACTCCCCAGTAGGGGTATTTCTTTAGCTTTCGGCGCAATCTTGGCAGTCATTTTCGCTCTCCTTAATGATTTTTAAGAGTGTTTCTAAGACTTCTGCTCGTCTTTCGGCAGTTAGTGGAGATATATCGAATAGTTCGTTGTACCATAGTCCGTCAGCAGCCAAGCGCACTATGGTTGCTATTGCTGGAGCTAAACCACTTGCTTCGGTAGCTTCTTGCCAAGCTTTGTATTGCTCCCGTATTGGTAGTAGCAATTCAGGGTCATTGGCGATCGCTGCCACTAGGGCTGCACTTTCTTCTAAATTTGATAGGTTCGGATCGAAGCTTAGTTTGACAAAGGCTTCTAGCCATGCACTCGGATGTTTGTTTTCCTTTATTTGACTTTCTATCTCTTCTGAGAAGCTAGCCAGCATATGAGCAATCATCCCTTCTATGAGGGCTTTTTTGCTGCGATAGTGGTAAAGCAAACCTCCCTTGCTCACTTCTGCTTGCTTCGCCACTGCTTCTAGTGTCAGTTGAGAAGCACCTCGTGATCGCACAACCTGACTCGCTGCTTTCAATAATTTAGTTTTCTTGTTATCTTTTTTTTCTGCCATATACTTCCGACCAACTTAACTTACTAACCGTCCAGACGGTATCTCAAATAACTTTACCGTCCAGACAGTATAGTTGTCAAGGAATTATCACCGCCAGTAGCAATTAACAACTAACAACTAACAACTAACAACTAACAAATTTAACTAAAAATGGTATTAAATGATAAATCCCTATCCCATTTAGATTACAATGCTTATCTAACTCATAAATATTGGATAGAACAAGCGATCGCCTTAGCAGAAGAAGCAGGAAACAGGGGAGATGTACCCGTAGGCGCAATAATTACGGATAAATCAGGTAAATTACTAGCAGCAGCAGCCAACAGCAAAGAACAAACCCAAGATGCTACCGCTCACGCAGAAATACTCGCCATCCGTCAAGCAAACCAGAAAAAAAACAATTGGCATCTAGATGATTGTACCCTTTATGTAACTCTCGAACCCTGTCCCATGTGTGCTGGTGCAATTATTCAAGCCAGAATCTCCCTACTGGTATATGGAACAGATGACCCAAAAACAGGTGCAATTTATACTGCTATTAATCTTCCCCATAGCTCCGCTTCCAATCATTCCCCAAAAGTCATAGCAGGAGTTCAAGAGTCTCAATGTCGCAGACAGCTACAAGACTGGTTTGCAAAAAAAAGAAAATAATTATTCCTATTTATTACAGTTAATTAATTTTAGTTTTGATTGGGCAATCGAGTTAGCTGATAACTATTGGTTTAAATATGAGCCAATATATTAAAAAATTCTTAGGTATGATTTAATTTCTCTAACACATAAGTATATTATCCAGGTACCTCATATTTTGCTTATCGAGAAATTTTGAATGCAGCGTTCTATTTTCAGTCTTCTAATAGGATTATTACCCTTAGCCACAATATTTCAAGCTAACCCAGCATTTCCCGAAGAAGTGAAATTTTGGCAAATAACTCAAGGCATTGAGCCGTATAAGACACGGGAATCAATAGGATCAGTTGTTCCTAACCAACCGATTCAAATTCGAGTTGTCAATAAATCGGAAATAGAGGTTGATATTATTACTCAGCTTACCCTTCCTCCTTCTAATAGACGTATTGCCAAGCCAGGAAGATCAGTTACTTTTGGCAGACTTCATACAAGCTTTTTACCCCCTCCAATTGAATTATCAATTTTTCCTAGAGATAATGATATTGTTTTAGATGACTTAAACTTAGTAGTAAGAAAGAACGAGATAATTGTGACAGTAAAAGCAGAAAAAGGTGTTTCTGGAGGTCTGAGAAATATTCGTGTAAATCCCTCTGGTAAAATTTATCTTTTTTAATTTAATTGTTTGTCTATCGATTAAAAAAATCTGATAGCCAAACAGTAGATATTCTTCATGCTTCACCTCCTCAGTAACTTAAAAAGAGAAAAAACTTGTTACTTGCTACTGGCTACTTACTACTTGCTACTTTTCTCAAATAAGGCAACCATTGATTAATCTGGTTCAGCACTAGAATTTATTAGATATATTAATTTAGCTGCACCACCTCTTTATATCTCTTATCCTCCTAGCACTATAAAGCTTCCACCACATCAAACTTTGTCTTACACTGCTCCCCCACCTACCTTAACAACTGGTTTTTCTGATGGGATAATACCTCTAACCTCGAACCTGCTGCACCATAAATCCTCAACCGTTTCTCCCCATCACGCTCATTCCTCAAATATGGCAATCGTTCTAAAAACTTTAACTATCAATCAAGTAGTAAGATGCAACACTCGTTCTTATTGTACTAGGCTTGGGTAGATTGCCTTTTGATCTCTTACTCCACTAGGCCCTCAATGGTAGATGCCACGCATCTGGTGCTATGAGAAGCGACTACAGAAGAGATTGATCAAGTAAACGTTTTATGGTGGTTTATTACGATTTACTACTATTTGATGGCTACTCATGGAGATAACCCCTTCACGTGAGCGCGAAAGAGAAATTGTAGCCAGTAACAGGTAGTTAAAAAATCGCTACAACTACCTTAAATCAAGGCTTTCGTCATTTTTCTCAATCGGAAGTTCAGATAAAATGCGATCGCATTTTAAAATGATTATTTATACGGGTAGTCTTTCCACATCCTTGTTACTACCAATCACTACCATAATCGACCCCTTACTTAATTTGTATTGAGGTGCAGGATTAGTAATAAATTTTTCTCCATTCCCCACAGCTAAAACACTGACTCCATAGCGTCCTCGCAATTCTAACTGAGCTAGAGTCTTACCATGAAATTCCTCTGGAACTAGGACTTCAATAATACTATTTTCAGGGTCTAACTCAAAACGATCTAAAAAAGCTGGTCTGGTCAAAGTTGCAGCAAGAGCGCAACCAGCTTCATGTTCTGGAAAAACTACATGGTCTGCTCCCACACGCCTTAAGAGTTTACCGTGAATTTCTGATGATGCTTTTGCCACTACGTACTTAACTCCTGCTTCCTTGACATTCAGAGTTGTAATAATACTCTCTTGTAAATAATTACCAATAGCAACAATCACCGTATCCATTTCAAAAATACCAGCTTCTTTCAAGGCTTCTGGTTCTGTTGAATCAAGTTGAATAGCGTGAGAAGCAATCTTTTGAGAAAGAACTTGAGTAACTAGTTTCTCCTCAATATCTGTACCCAGTACCTCACAACCCATCTTATGAAGAGAACCACATACTGCTCTCCCAAAACGTCCTAAACCAATCACCGCAAACTGACGACTTTCTCGACGCAAATTAGTCAAAAATTTAAGTGATTTAAAATCCACTTTTTCCCTCACTGGATAAATGATCTTGTTACTGGTTCTACTATTACCTATAAAGAATCTGTTTCAATTTTAGTTGCTCGGGGAACTATCTCCCATTATGGCAACTAGGTTATGGGTGTAAATCTTAATTTAAACTTGCTCATAGCAGAAAACTAGCCTACCAGTAAATTTTCTTCTGGATAGTGCAAAGAACTAGGACGAACGTCCCCAATAATAGCAGCTATTACCAGCAAGATACTAACTCGACCGATGTACATAGAAAGAACTAAAACTAATTTAGCAACAGTAGAAAGACTTGCTGTAATTCCCATAGATAAGCCTACAGTTGCAAAAGCTGAAATCACTTCAAACAATATTTCAATAAAATCGAGTTGTGTTTCTACTAAAGAAATTAAAATTGTACACAAAACAATAGAAGCTGCTGTTCCAAATACCACAGCAACCGCTTTCAGAATTAAGCTAGATGGTACTTCTCTTTGATATAAGATAACCTGGTCTTTACCTTGTAAAGCTGATTTAGTACAGTTAAATAAAATACGTAGAGTAGTAGTTTTAATTCCCCCTCCAGTACCGCTAGGACTAGCTCCAATAAACATTAAGCCCATAGTAATGAAGAGTCCAGCCGTAGTCATTGCACCAAAATCAATACTATTAAATCCTGCGGTTCTAGTGGTCATTGATTGAAACCAAGATGCTAAAAACTTATCTTCTAGACTCAGAGTTTTAAGGGTTTCTGGATTATTAATCTCTGTCAAGAAAAAAGCAAAAGTCCCCAATATTAACAGTAACAATGTTGTACTGACAACTACCTTTAAGTTTAAAGAAAAGCCGAATTTTTCTTTCTTACCTCTAATTAAACTAGAAAACCATAAATATATTTCAATGATAACTTGATAGCCAATACCACCAAAAATTACCAACCCCGAAATTACAATATTGATAATCCACGAAGAACGATAACTTACAAGACTATCAGCAAATAAACTAAATCCTGCATTATTCCAAGCACTAATACTATGAAAAATAGATAACCATAATCCTTCAGCCAAACCAAATTTAGCAGCAAAAACCCGCAGCAATAAAAAAATTCCCGTAATTTCGCAAATAAGAGTAGTCGCAATAATTGACTTAACTAAATTAGTACTTCCTTGTAAAAATGGTCGATCAAAAGATTCTTGAATCGCAAATTTTTGTCTCAGATCAAATCTTCTTCCTAAAAGTAACATCAGAAAAGTCGTACTCATCATATAGCCTAATCCTCCTACTTGTATCAGCAGCAGAATGATTAGCTGTCCCCAAAAAGAAAAATAACTCCCAGTATCTACTACAGCTAAACCAGTCACACAAACCGCAGAAGTAGCAGTGAATAAGGCTACAATGGGATTATTCCAAGAGCCATCATAGGTGGCAAAAGGCATGATTAGTAATATTGTTCCTGCCACGATTAAAGCCAAAAATCCCAGGCAGATTGTCCGAGCAATAGTCATAAAAAAAACTTATATTAAATACAACAAACCATTCCTAGGAATATACATCAATTAGAATCCCTTTGAGGGTTTACACCGATTACCCATTTCATTAAATTTTGCCATTCAAGAGAGTTAGTTAGAGAATAAGCATCAAACCCAACACCCCAATTTTGAGAAAATTCGGCAAAACTTTCTATCCAGTTAATTATGGTTTCTGTAGGAGCAAAAGGTCTATACTGCCATGATTGCCGTAAATATTCCCCCATTTCCACAGGATGTTTTGTATAGTGTAAGTACCAAGCAATCCATACCAATGTTCCATACCGAACAGAATGCTCCATTAACCTAACTTTCTCTGGTAAGTTGGGCTGTTGGAAAAAATTATCTGTTACTGCGGTAAGAGAACGAGCTTGAGGTAATCCCTTGTGCATGGCACTCTCGGGATGTTGTCGATAACCAACTGTGATTTCTTTTAACCAAGTGGCTCGACAACCTTTAAGAGCCATCCTTAAAATTAACTCTGTATCTTCAGCAGGAGGAAAACGGGGATCAAAACCATCAACATATTCTAACCATTCACGACGAAACATCATGGCACTGGGTAAAACAGGTTTCCAACGTAACCAATCTTCTAAGTCCAGTTTGGGGACATTTTGCCAAGGACGAACATCAAGCAACTTTTGACCTTGAAAATCTACTCTTTGCCATCCACTGTGAACAATTCCCAGGCTAGGGTCTTGACGAAACAAGTCCGCTTGAGCAGATAGTTTCCCAGGTAAAAAATAGTCATCCGCGTCAAGGAAAGCGATTAGCTCTCCGTTGGCTTGAGCAATACCATGATTGCGAGCAGCAGCAACTCCCTGATTGTTTTGATGAATATAACGAATTTGGTGCTGATAAGGCTCTAAAACTTCTTTCGTGTTATCCATAGAGCCATCATCGATAATCACTATTTCAAAATGACAATCTTGTTGCTGTAAAACACTTTCTACTGCTTCTGCAATATACAGTTCGCAATTATAAGCAGGAATAACCACGCTGATTAAAGGCGCTGAAATGTGCATGATATTCAATGGCTCAACATACTAGTAGTTAATTAGTCTGAATCTGCTTTCAACATAGCATTTAGACCATGAACTGTATAAGAGCTTACTTGGTGTTTTAGTTATGGGGAAAATTATCAATTAGGCATTTTGCCCAAGTTCAATAGACTTGCTGTTATTGAAACAATAGCAATTAATAAATAGTTGTGAATCTAATCTAAAATTTTACTTTTGATTCAAATCTGTTAATCTAGAATTGCTAATTATATATAGTAAGTAATTCTTCCTCAAATCTTTAAGTAAAATCTTGAGGAATTAGGCATCTGACAAAAGTTTAATAGACTTGGTGTTATTGAAGTAGTAGCAATTAATAAATAGATGTGAATCTAACCGAAAATTTTACTTTTGATTCAAATCTGTTAACCCAGAATTGCTAATTCTCTGCACTGAGTAAAATCTTGAGGAATTAGGCATCTGACAAAAGTTCAATAGATTTGTTGTTATTGAAGCAATAGCAATTAATAAATAAGTGTGAATCTAACCGAAAATTTTACTTTTGATTCAAGTCTGTGAACCCAGAATTTGTAATTCTCTATACTAAGTAAAATATTGAGGAATTAGGGAGCTTACCAAAGTTCAATAGATTTGTTGTTATTAAAGCAATAGCAAGTAACAAATATGTGTGAATATAACTACAAATTCACTTTTGATTCAAGTCTGTTAACTCAGGATTTGTAATTCTCTATACTCAGTAAAATCTTCATCAAATCTTTAAGTAAAAACAGGGAGAAATTGTCTATTGTAATTCTAGTATAAATGCTCAGTATTCAGGCAGATATACAACTGTCTAGATGATTTCAAGGAGTTGAAAGTAATTAATCTGTCTAGAGCCAAAATGTAAAAACCTGTACATTTAGGAAAAATAAACTGTAGGCAGTTACGAGAAGAAACAGAGTTCAATTGTAGAATATAGTATTTTCTCGGAGGTGACATAGGAATATTATTTTGTATAAACGAAAGTAATTATTGTGATGAAAAAAAAAAAAAATGTAGTTGATTTTAAATGATTTCTAGTCTATGATTATGACAGGGTTACTAAATTAATTACCCATTATTCGATATAGTTCGATATTTCATTCAGTTCAGTTCAGTTCAGTTCAAATTTTTATCAAATATTTAAGAGGGAGTATTCCATGTCAAGCGTATTAGAATTACCAACCACAGGTTCTGTATTTGAAAATGACGGTGGTGGCTTAGATGTAATCGGTAGTCAAAGCGAAGACAATTTTATTCGCATTGGAGAAGCAGACGGCGATGACTCTGCTGCTGACCCTGGAGAGGACTTTGTTCTCGGTGGTCTTGGTGCTGACATCATCTTTACTTCAGATGGAGATGACCTCGTTGTAGGCGGTGCAGGAGACGACATCATAGACGGTGGTGCAGGTTCTGACATCATCCGAGGTGGTGAAGGTGCTGACATCATCCGAGGTGGTGAAGGTGCTGACCTGATCATTGGTGGTGAAGGTGCTGACATCTTTGAATTCCAAGTCAGCGACTTTGCTGATGGCTCAACAGACAGTGTTCTTGACTTTGAAGCAGGAGATAGAATTATCGTCAATGGTTCTGACTCAGTTACTTTAGAGGGTAATGAAATCAAGCTCGATGGAGAAACCATCATTAATATTACTGGTGGCGTACCTGATGGCGTAACTGGTGAGTACACAGATGACGATACTTTCCAGTTATTCTAACTCAGCACAAATTAACCTAAATAAGTAACTTTTGGATAGTACAAAGCCCACGTTAAAGCTCGTGGGTTTGTTCATTCTATTGACAGAGTATTAATATGATCAGTAAATTGGGGTTATTTTCAGTGCCATAAATATGCTGCAAGAGGATTTTACAGCCCAGACAATTAAAGAATATCTTGCTCAAGAACAATGGAGCAAGGTAATTGAAATGTGTACTCAAATTTTGAGAAGTAATCCTCAAAGTATGGAGCTATATCCTTTTCTGGCGAAAGCCTATAGTCAACAAGGTAGGATTAATCAGGCGATCGCAGTTTATCAACAAGCTTTAGAATATCAAAAAAATTTACCAGAAGTATATGCAGAATTAGGGCTACTCTACAGTAAACAAGAAGACTTGGTGCGAGCAGCTTGGTGTTATCAACAAGCCTTGACATTAAAACCTAAGTGGGCAGAAATACACTACAACTTAGCAGTTATATTGCATCAATTAGGAGACTGGTCAAAAGCAATTGATGCCTATCGTAGGGCTTTGAAGCTAAAACCCAATTATGTGACTGCCTATTTTAATTTAGGAGTATTGTATGATCGCCGACAAGAACTAGAATTAGCGATCGCTAGCTACCAAAGAGCCATTGAGTTACAACCAGATTATTTGAGAGCTTATAGTAATCTCGGTAGTACCTTAGCCAAACATAAACAATATAAATCAGCAATCAACGTATTTCAGCAGGGACTTAAACTAGATCCGACTTGGGAAACTTTACACAACAATCTAGGTCAGGTTTTTTCGTTCGATCAACAACCAGAAAAAGCGTTAGTCTGTTTTGAATATGCTATTGCTTTAGAACCTGCTATGGCTCTAGCTTATTACAACTTGGGCAACTTATGGCAACAACAAGGGAATTATCCTGAAGCTATTAAGTGTTTTGAAGAAGTAATCAAGCTAGAACCCAATAATATTCTAGCTTACAGTAATTGTGCTGCAATTTTACTGAAAATTGGCAACATAGAAACAGCAATCAAGTATTTAAATAAGGCGATCGCGTTGCAGCCGAATTTTGTAGAAGCTTACTGTAACAGAGCTACACAAATAGAGCCAACAGATTTATTAGAGAAAGCAAAAATATCTTGCGCTCATTTTTTAAATGAATTAAGACAAGAAATCCCTGGTGAGGAGGTTTATGACCATTTATGGCAAACCTATTTCTATTTAGGAGAAGTTCTGTTTGAATACGGTGGTCTTCAACAAGCAGAAATCTATTACCGTCAAGCACTAAACATTAAACCTGATGAAGTTAAATTATATCTACGTCTGGGTAATTGTTTAGCTAAACAAAAACGATTTAATGGAGCTATTGCCATCTATCAAGCGGGTTTGACTATCCAACCATCTCATGGTCAAATCTCTTTTCAGTTAGGAAAGGTACTACAACGACAAGAAAAGTCTAGTTCGGCGATAGACTATTACGAAGCAGTTTTACAACAAGAATTAATAACAGGGGAAAATTGGCAAGACTTACCAACACTATTTGCTTCAGAAGAACATTTATCTCAGTTACCTAAAACTCTCTATCATCATACTCAAGACTGGGTCAGAGATTGTAAATTAGATGACTTTAATTATGTAGAAGTAACTTGGGAAGGTACAGCACCACAAAATAAAAGTTTCATTCCCAGAAAACCAGAACCTATAGTAGTAAGTAATAGCTCTAGTAAATCATCTACAGAATGTGGGGGAGTAAACTGTGGAAAGTGCATGACACAGTTAATAAGTTACTTTCAGCCGATACAGATCGGGAATAATGCTTATCAATGTTCTTTAGAGCAAGCACCCCCCATAACCTCTCCTTTACCTTTTGTAGTTACTATTCCCCAGGGTAGAACTTGGATTGCACCCCAAACTAATTCTTGGATGATCTGCAATGCTCTCGCCGTAATCACCCCTGACAATTGTTTATTAGGAGATGTATCTCGTTATTATCCTTGGTTATTACCGGGATGCTCTGAACCTAATAAAGTCAATCACACTTTATGGAATTTGGACACCATTGCTCCAGTGAAAAAAATAACAGGTAAAGTTGCAGTTCTTTCAGGGTTGGCTGGTCATGTATATTATCACTGGTTGTTTGATATTATCCCCAGAATTGAATTAATCCGCCTCAGTGGTATTAAGTTAGAAGAAATTGACTGGTTTGTTGTCAACAACATAGAAAAACCCTTCCAAAGTGAAACTCTTAGCTGGTTGGGTATTCCCCAAGCTAAAATTATATGTAGTGATCGGACTTCTCATATTCAAGCAGAGCAACTAATAGTTCCTTCTTTTCCTGGTTATTTAGATTGGGTACCTTGGGGAACGATTAAATTTTTACGTCAGACTTTCTTACATCAAATTAATCGGAATAATCATCAATTCCTGCAAAAGATATATATTAGTCGCCAAAAAGCTAGAGCTAGACATATTATCAATGAATCAGAGGTGATAGAACTTTTATCTAAGTATGGGTTTAAAACAGTTTTCTTAGAAGAAATGTCGGTTTTAGAGCAAGTAGCTTTATTTGCTAGTGCCAAATTTATTGTTGCACCCCACGGTTCTGGCTTAAGTAATCTAGTATTTTGTTCTCCAGGGACAACCGTTGTAGAGTTATTTTCTCCCCATTATTTAAGAACTGATTATTGGATTTTGAGCCAACAACTACAACTCAAACATTATTATTCGGTAGGAGATAGTTTTGACTGTTATCCTTTATTAAACATTATGTATCAAAATTCCTTGACAGAAGACATACTAGTCAATCTTAGTTCTTTAGAACTTATTTTGGAAGTAGCTGGAGTAACCAATTAAATCTATAATATGATTAGTCTTCTAAGTAAATACCGATTTTTTGAGTTATTAATTCTTTTTGTTGAGGATTGATTATTAGTTAACCTCTAAATACTAATCTATAAGCTGTGAATTCTAGTTATTTAATTAATTCTATTTCCCAATGTGCCTCAGCTTTTTCCGAAGCAGAAGCCCAAGATAATTCTGAGCATTGGCAATCTGCAAGTAGAGATTTGGGAAACTTACTACAAGGACTAGGACGATTTGATGAGGCGATTTTTTGGCATTCTGTAGCACTAGATGTTAAACCCAATTTAGGAGAAATATTTTTTCAGATTGGAAGACTTTATATTAATGAAGAAAAGTGGGATGAGGCGATTTCTTATCTCAATCGAGCCTTAAAATATCATCCAGAATCACCCCAGATTCTCTCTAACTTAGCTCAAATACACGGGCAATTAGGAAATAGAGAAGCAGAAATTAAGTTTTGGTATCAAGCTGTAAAAATTGATCCTGAATTAGTTACCGCCAGAGGTTACTATAAGCTAGCCAAAGCCTTTGAGCAACAAAGAAAAATTGCAGAAGCAATGTTGTGTTATGAGCAAGCTAGTAATAGAGGAGAAGATTTGATTCCTGCTCATTATGATTTCGCTGAAATTTGTCTGCGACAAGGAAATTTAGAGCAAGCTATTAACTGTTATCAAAAAATTCTTAATCAAGACCCACAACAAGCTAAGGCTTACCATAAAATGGGGACAATTTACCTACAACAAAAACAATATGATTCCGCTATAGAGAAGTTTCGGCAGACAATTAAGAATGCACCTGAATATCCTTGGGCGTATCGTGATTTAGTGAAAACCTTTTTATTACTCGGAAGATGGGATGAGGCGATCGCAACTTGTCACGCTATTATTAATTTAGTAGAAGAATATCCTTGGGTTTATGTCCAATTGGGAAATGCTCTACGAGAAAAAGGAAGAATTACTGATGCAGTTGCAGCTTTCCAGAAAGTTTGTGCTTTAAGAAGTTGGTCACAATGTCTCGAACATAACTATCATTTCACTAGAGACAATTTTACTTATCGTATTCCTTTATGGCAACCTCAACTGGAACACCTCATAGATCGTGAAGGGGTCAAAATCTTAGAAATTGGTGCTTATCAGGGAATGTCTAGTTGTTGGCTATTAGATACTATCTTAACGGTACCTTCTTCTAAGTTAGTCTGTATCGAATCTAGAATTGAGAACATTTTAAAAGACAACTTAGCCAAGACAGAAAAGAGCGATCAAGTTACTCTTTTAATCGGAGACACTCATCAACATCTAGCTTCATTAACTTCAGAAAGCTTTGATATGGTCAGTCTCCAAGATAAATGTAAATTAACTGACCATGCTCACAAAAACGCTCAGTTAAGTTGGCAATTGTTGAAGGTAGGAGGATTGATAATGTTTAACAACTATGGTTGGAAAAACAGAGCTAATCCTCAACAAAACCCTCAAAAAGGAATTGATGAATTTCTAGATTCTACTAAGGGTAAATGGGAACTAGTCCATCACGCACCTCAAGCTAATCAACTAATAATTCGCAAAATAGCCAATTCTAATAATTAATTATTTGAAATTTAAACTACTGATGAATCCACCTAATCAATCTCAATTACAACTAAACCAAATAGCTGCAACTATTAAGAAATATACTAAGATGTTAGCTCAGAATCCAGAAGAACCAGAGATTCATCTTAATTTGGGTAATTTGTATGCTCAACAAGAAAAATGGCAAAAAGCTATATCCAGCTATCAAAATGCCGTTAAAATTAATCCTCAGTTGGCGGAAGCTTATCGCAATTTAGCGAAAGTATATCTGAAAATAGGTAATGAAAATAAGGCTGCTAATTTTTGGTATAAAGCCATTAAATTAGAACCTACTAGCAAAGCCCAAATTAAGCAATATTTTGGTTTAGGAAATACTTTTAAAGCCCAAAAGAAACTTGGAAAAGCTGCGGATTGTTATCGACAAGGCATTAAACTTCAGCCTGATTTACTGCCAGGATATCATGTTTTGAGTAAAGTTCTTAATGAGCAAGGAAAACATAATGAAGTAATAAAGCTTTATCGTCAAGGGGTTAGAAAAAATCCCCAAAATCCTAAATTTCACTTAGCTCTAGCTCAAGCTTTAGCTTCACAAAAACAATGGCAAAATGCGAGTAATCGTTTCCGCCAAGCTCTAGATTTAGATAGTAATTTAGCTGTGGGATACTATCACTGGGGTTATGTCCTAAGCCAAATGAAAAAATGGCAGGAAGCTGAAGAATGCTATAGCAAAGCTGTTGAACTTAAACCTGAATATTGGGAAGCTTATTATCAACTAGGTCTGATTTTTCAACAAGATAAGAAATGGCAGAAAGCTAAATATTGTTACGAAAAAGTAACTCAGTTTAACAAAGAATTTGTCTCAGGATATCTACAGTTAGCCCTAGTATATAAAAAAAATCAACAATATCAATTAGCTTTAAAAGCTTGTCATCAAGCAGTAGAAATTGCTCCAGAATCTTCTCCTTTGGAAGAACAAGCTATAGCAACTTATCAAGAAATCCTTGATAATTTTCCTCAATTAACCCCCGAAATTTATTATCAATTTGGTAAGTTACTAAGGAAGAAAAGTAGATTTACAGATGCAATAATAGCCTATGAAAAAGCTATTACTATTAATCCTAATTTTAGATTAGCCCATATAGATTTACAATATACGTCTATTGCTCCTGAACAATTACCAGAACATATTGATTTTTATCGCCAAATAGTAACTAAACATCCTCAAGTAGGTATTGCTTGGGGAAATTTAGGAGATGCTTTAACACAACAAAATAATATTCAAGAAGCAATTACTTGCTATCGTAAAAGTTGTTATTTAAACGCAACTGATACTTATCCTGAATTAGCTAAATTACATTGGAAAGAAGCCAAAGAGTCTGGGCCTGACTTCATTATTATTGGCGCAGCCAAATGTGGGACAACTTCTTTAAATCGATACTTAAGCCATCACCCTCAAATATTATTACCCCATAAAAAAGAATTAGATTTTTTTTGGAGAAGGTATGACTATGGAATTGATTGGTATTTATCTCAATTTCCTACTATTACAGATCGAGAGGACTTTATAACAGGAGAAGCTACTCCTAACTATATTCGATTTCCTCTTGCTGCTCAAAGAATCAAACAGGATTTTCCTAATACCAAATTAATTCTATTATTACGAAATCCCATAGACCGTACTATCTCTTGGCACTATCATAAATTGAGTCATGGACAATTGAAAGAAGATTTAGAAACTGCAATTTTGACTCAAATTAAAGAGCTAGCAAGTTTGAATGAAGCAGAAATTATTAATAGTGGTTATGCTAAATTAGATAGTGTAATTAGTAGCCTCTATATTTATAAAGTAAAGTCTTGGTTAGAGGTTTTCCCGAGAGAACAAGTTTTAATTTTAAACAGTGAATATTTTTATAGTAATACCGCTAAAGCTATGGAAGAGGTATATAATTTCTTGGGATTACCAAACTATCCTTTAGCTCAATATCCTAAAATTAACACAGGTTCATACAGTCCTGCTGATGAGAGAATTAGAAAGATTCTTAAAGATTACTTTGAACCCTATAACCGACAATTAGAAGAATATTTAGGAATGGAATTTAACTGGAGTTAGTTAAACATTTGGCTAACTACTCTGCTACAGTAACTTGTAATTTAGAAACAATTACTGCTCAAAAAAAGAATAGAAGAATTGAGTTAGAGTCCTGAATGAATCAATCTAAATTACAACTAAATCAAATAACTGCCACAATTGAGAAATATACCCAAATGTTAGCTAAGAATCCAGAAGCACCAGAGATTCACTTTAATTTGGGGAATTTGTATGCTCAACAAGAACAATGGGAAAAAGCTATTTTATGCTACAAAAAAGCCATAAATATTAATCCCCAATTTGCTGAAGCTTATCACAATTTAGCGAAAGTATATCTTAAAATAGATAATGAAAATAAGGCAGCATATTTTTGGTATAAAGCAATAAAATCAGAGCCTAGGAAAGTACAAATAAAGGAATATTGGAGTTTAGGGAATACCTTTAAAGCCCAAAAGAAACTTGGTAAAGCTGCGGATTGTTATCGACAAGGGATTAAAGTTCAGCCTGATTTCCTGCCAGGATATCATGTTTTGAGTAAAGTTCTTAATGAGCAAGGGAAACACAATGAAGTAATAAATCTCTATCGTCAAGGGGTTAGAAAAAATCCCCAAAATCCTAAATTTTACCAGGCTTTAGCTCAAGCTTTAGCTTCACAAAAAAAATGGCAAAAAGCTAAAGCTTGCTATAAAAAATCGATTGAAATTCAACCTAAATTTTGGGAAGCATATTATCAATTAGGTCTGATTTTTCAGCAAGAGAAAAAATGGCAAAAGGCTAAAGATTGTCAGATAAAAGTAATTCAGTTCAATAAAAAATTTGTCTCAGGGTATCTACAGTTAGCCTTGATATATCAAAAACTTGAACAATATCAACTAGCGTTAGAAACTTGTTATCAAGCAATAGAAATTGCTCCAGAATCTTCAAAAGAGCAAGCCATAGCATTTTATAAAAAAATTCTCCAACATTATTCTCAATTAAATTCTAGTCTGGGCTTTCAATTTAACAAAGAATTTGTCTCAGGGTATCTACAGTTAGCCTTGATATATCAAAAACTTGAACAATATCAACTAGCGTTAGAAACTTGTCATCAAGCAGTAGAAATTGCTCCAGAATCTTCTTCCTTAGAAGAGCAAGCCATAGCAACTTATCAAAAAATTCTCGATAATCATCCCCAATTAACTCCTGATATTTACCATCAATTTGGGAAATTACTAAGGAAAAAAAGTCACTTTATAGACGCGATCGCAGCTTACCAAAAAGCTATTACTATCGATCCTAATTTTCGATTAGCCCACATACATCTACAATATACATCCATTCCTCCTAAACAATTACCACAATACATTGATTTTTATCGCCAAATATTAGCTAAACATCCTCAAGTAGGTATTGCTTGGGGAAATTTAGGAGATGCTCTCACACAACAAAATAATATCCAAGAAGCAATTACTTGCTATCGTAAAAGCTGTTATTTAAACGCAATTGATACTTATCCTGAATTAGCTAAATTACATTGGAAAGAAGTCAAAGAGTCTGGCCCTGATTTCATTATTATTGGCGCAGCAAAATGTGGCACAACTTCTGTATATGAATATCTCGGTAATAATCCCAAAATTTTATTACCCCATAAGAAAGAATTAAGTTTTTTTGGGAAAAAGTATGACTATGGAGTTGATTGGTATTTAGCTCATTTTCCTACTATTACTGATCGAGATGACTTTCTTACAGGAGAGGCGACTCCTAACTATATTTGCTTTCCTCTAATAGCCCAAAGAATTAAACAGCATTTTCCTAATACTAAACTAATTCTATTATTAAGAAATCCTATAGACCGTACTATCTCTTGGCACTATCATCAACTAAATCGTGGAATAGTAAAAGAAGATTTAAAAACTGTTATTGCTAGAGAAATAACAGAATTAGAAAGCTTAAGCCAAGAGGATATTATTAATAAAAACTATCGTCAACCTCATAATATTATTACTGGTCTTTATATCTATCAAGTTAAGATTTGGTTAGAGCTTTTTAACAGAGAACAAATTTTAATTTTAAAAAGTGAAGATTTTTATAGTAAACCTGCTGAAACTATGGAGAAAGTATATAATCTGTTGGGATTACCAAACTACCCCTTAGCCCAATATCCAAAAATTAACAAAGGCTCATATAATCCTGCTGAGGAAGAAATTAGAAATATTCTCAGAAATTACTTTGAACCTTATAACCGAGAATTGGAAGAATATTTAGGAATGGAATTTAACTGGAGTTAATTAAAAATTTGGCTAACTATTTTGCTACAGTAGCTCGTGGTTTAGAAACAATTGCTGCTCAAGAGTTGAAGGGATTAGGAGCTACTAATGTAGTTCCCGATTTTACTGGGGTACATTTTGAAGGAGATAAAAAATTACTCTACAAAATAAATCTTTGGGCGCGGACTATTTTCCGCGTTTTAGTACCTATTGCTGAGATTAAAAGCTATAATGCAGAGCAACTTTATCGCAGTGTGCAAAAGATAGATTGGTCACAATATCTACATCCTAAAATGACCCTAGCTGTTAATTGTACAGGAAAAAATAAGCAATTAAATCACAGCCATTTTACGGCTTTACAAATTAAAAATAGTATTGTTGATTGGCAATATAAAGAATATGGGAGACGCTCTAATATTGATGTCGAAAATCCTGATTTATTAATTACCGGTCATATCCATAATAATAAATGTACTATTAGTTTAGATAGTTCTGGCTCTAGTTTGCATCGTCGTGGCTATCGTCCAGCTATGGGATTTGCACCCTTAAAAGAAACTTTAGCTGCTGCTTTGATTACTATGACAGAATGGACTCCTGATTTAGCTTTTTTTGACCCTCTTTGTGGTTCAGGAACTCTACCTATAGAATCCGCATTAAAAGCTTTAAATATTGCTCCTGGTTTATATCGAAATAAGTTTGGCTTTGAATCTTGGTTGGATTTTGATTTATTACTTTGGGAAGAAATAGTAACTGAAGCCAAAGAACAACAATTATGGACAATTCCGACAAAAATTTGGGGAAGCGATCGCAATTCTGAGATAATAGAACAAGCTAAAATTAACAGCAAAAATTGTGGTGTTGAGGAGCGGGTTTTATTTACAACTCAGGAGTTATGTAATGTTACAGCACCAGCAGATAGAGGAGTTATTATCTGTAACCCTCCCTACGGAAAACGGTTAGGAACAGAAACAGAGTTAGTTGCACTTTATCAACTCTTAGGGGATATTTTTAAGCAAAGATTTACAGGATGGACTGCTTATATATTAACGGGAAGTTCGGCTTTAACCAAAAAAGTAGGATTGAGAACTTCTCAAAGAATTAAACTTTATAACGGTACAATACCTTGCACCTTACTAAAATACGAACTGTATTAAAAATAACTGATTTCTCCGTTGCTATACATTGGTGAAATCGAACAAAAATTCATTTACCATAAGGATTAGAGTTATCTAAGTCAGACCAGCCAGGGACTAAAGACTAAAGATGCGAATTTTACTATTGGCAGATACATTTAACAGCTTAACTCAAAGGGTTTACGCAGAACTTACTTACCGAAACCATGAATTATCAGTAGAATTGGCTTTGAGCGATGAAATTATAGGTGAAGCAGTCGAACTGTATCAACCAGAGTTGATTATTGCTCCCTTTTTAACCAAAATTATCCCCAAGCGGATTTGCTGCGACCATGTCTGTATCATTATTCATCCTGGGATTAAAGGAGACCGAGGCATCTCATCTCTTGATTGGGCAATTATGACTGAAGCCAAGGAGTGGGGAGTAACGGCAATACAGGCAACTACGGAAGTAGATGCGGGTCAGATATGGTCATCGTTTAACTTTCAGATGAGACCGGATAGTAAAAGTTGTCTTTACAGAACCGAAGTGGCTCAAGCAGCTATCAAAGTTATTTTGCAAACAATTGAGCGTTTTGAAAGTGGTGAGTTTGTCCCGGAACCTCTCAATTACAGTCGAGAAGATGTTAAGGGGTGTTGGCATCCTTACATGAAACAAGAAGTCAGAGCAATTGATTGGACTAAAGACTCCGTATCTACTATTGTCAAAAAAATCCGCAGTGCCGATAGCCGACCAGGATTACTCGATACAATTGACGGAGAACAATATTATTTGTATGGAGCTCATGAAGAGGATTTATTGCAAGGGACTCCAGGTCAAATCATTGCTCAACGTCATGGAGCAATTTGTCGTGGGGCTGTAGATGGGGCAGTCTGGATTTCACACCTGAAAAAGAAAAAACCAGGTAAGTCCTCTGCTTGCTTGAAATTGCCAGCAGCTATAGTATTGGGCGATAAGTTGAAAAGTATTCCGGAAGACCCGTTACCGCTTTTCGTACCAGGGAATCGAAAAACCTTTCAAGAAATATGGTACGAAGAGAAAAATCAGGTGGGATATTTGTATTTTGAATTCTACAAAGGTGCCATGAGCATCGACCAATGTCAGAGATTAACCAATGCTTTCTGCTACGCCCGCTCTCGCCCAACAAAAGTTATTGTGCTGATGGGTGGGCATGATTTCTGGTCTAATGGATTTAATTTAAATATCGTGGAGGCTGACGACAACCCAAGTGATGTGTCTTGGCGACATATCAATGCTATCAATCACCTAGTGGCAACAATTTTAACTACAAATACTCATTTGACTATTGCTGCGATGCAGGGAAATGCAGCAGCAGGAGGTGTGATGATTGCCTTAGCTGCCGATTATGTATATGCCCGTAGTGGCATTGTTATCAATCCCCATTACCAACTCATGGGATTGTACGGTTCTGAGTATTGGACTTATTTGCTGCCTAAACGGGTAGGGAATAAGCGTGCAATGGAATTGACTGCAAGTTGCCTGCCAGTCTGCACACAACTTGCTCAAGATATTGGACTCATCGACTGGGCTTTTGGGGAGCATCCCATTAGTTTTCGATTATCAGTGCTACAAAAAGCCGAACAGATAGCTAAATGTCCAGATTATTCAGAAAAACTGGCACTCAAGAATCAGAAGCGACTGCAAGATGAACAAATTAAACCTCTAAAAGCTTATGTGACAGAGGAATTGCAGCAAATCCACATAAATTTGTGTGGAGCGGAGCAGCTCTATCATACTGCCCGCCATCAGTTTGTTTACAAAATTTCGCCTTCGCAAACCCCATTGTATTTAGCCAAACATCGTTCCGCTTGCCAGGCGATAGAGCATTAGACATAACTAATAATTGGGTACTCACTAACCTTTTAAAGTGATTTGATATAAATTGGCGCATCCAGAGATAGGATTTCTTTATTATTGAATTGATTGTTTATTCAAGTAATAGTCTAAATTCCAGTGTTAACTGTTCACTGAATAACTGATTTCAACTAGCAGCAATACCAATAGGTTTAATAATAGTAGCTGGTAGCCAAAAGATAAAAGTAGAACCTTCTCCTAGTTGACTTTCTACTGTAATATTTCCTCCCATCATTTCACAAAAACTCTTACAAATCGTTAATCCTAATCCTGTACCACCATACTTTTTCGTTGTTCCAATATCAGCTTGAATAAACGGCTGAAACACAGTTTTAACTTGCTTAAGATTCATTCCAATTCCTGTATCAGAGATGCAAAAAATAATCCAATCAGAGGGTTGATGATTAACTGTGTGATTAATATCTTGATGAGTTTTATTTTGTAGTAAAGATAGTTGACGACTATCAATTAATGCAGGTAGAGAGTTTTTAGCTTGGCGAGTTATAGAAATACTGATTTCTCCTTGATTAGTAAATTTAGCAGCATTACTGAGGATATTAAATAATATTTGTTTAACTCTTTTGCGGTCGCTCATCATTGTTCCTAGATTATCCCAATTTTCCATAGTTAAACTGTTACCATTTTTACTAATCATGGGCATAACTAAACTACGAACTTCTGCTACTAAAGTGTTAATATCAAACCGTTCAGGATGAATACTTACACGATCAGATTCTAGTTTAGATAGATCTAAAATATCTTCAATTAAAGTTAGTAAATGTAGGCCAGATTTTTGAATTTGATGTAAGTCGGGAAGAAAGTCGTTATAACCAGAATCTTCCGCTTCAGCTAATAGTAAATCACTTAATCCTAAAATACCGTTGAGAGGAGTTCTTAACTCATGACTCATATTAGCCAAAAACTTAGTTTTAGCAACATTGGCTGCTTCTGCTGCTTCTTTAGCTCGTTTCAATTCTTCTTGAGCTAATTTCTTATCAGTATTATCTCGAATAATAGCTAATACATCATTTTCGCCACACAGTACAATACGAGCTTCAAAATATCTCCTACGTCTTTCAACAAACCATTCATATTCAAAAATCTGAATTTCATTAGTTTCTAAAGCCATCTTGATAGAATTACGAAACTGAGATGCTACATTCCCAGGGAAAATTTCTTCGACATTTTTTTGTAATAATTCAGCAGTTAAAGATTTTTTGTCAGGAGTTATTTTAGTGTCTATTAAAGTTCCTTGTTTATTAAATCGCCACATCAAATCAGGAATAGCATTTAGTAAAGCTCGATTGTTAACTTCACTTTTTCTTAAGTCTTCCGCTCTATTTTTTAAGTTAGAAATTAGTTGTTGTAAGCGACTACTCATGCCATTAAAAGAATGAGCTAAAACAGCTAATTCGTCATCGCTTTTAATGGTGATTTTTTGTTTAATATCTCCTAGAGCCATTTGTTTCGTGGCTCTAGTTATTTCTTTTAAAGGTTCGGTAATAGAACGACTTAATAATATCGCGATCGCAGTTCCTAAGCAAGAGGCTACCAAAGCTATTATAATTCCCTGATGACGAACTTCAGTCATCTTGGCTTTTAGTGGTTTAGTAGATAATTCGATACTAACTGCACCCAAGGTTTGGGAATTTGCAGTTATAGTTTTTCCTGCTAATAATTGGTTATTTTTCCATAGAAAAATTGTTGTTTTACTTTTAATTAGCTCTTGACTAAAAGTATCGGTTGATAATTTATATACAACTGGCTTGAATTTAGAAGAATTAGCAACTATTCTGCCTTGAGTATCATATATGTTGGCTGCTAATACTAAATTATTCTGTTTGAGTTCGCGTAAAGTATTTTCTAAATAGTTAAGATCGTTTTGAGAAATTTCGTCTTCGGAAACAACTTTAATAGTATCTAGTAAAAGCTCTGCTCTTTGTTGTAAATCTTGTTTAAAACTTTCTTGTTTACTACGAAGAGATAAAGTTGTTACACCAGCAACAGTTAAGATAATAGCTGTTGTCATAGCTGTGCCGATCTTGGCTGCTAAAGGTAGTCTTCTCCAACTAAACTGCAACATAGAGTTTGCCTATTTTGCTCCTATTTATAAGACCGAACCAGAAACAATTTTTTTTAACGCGGTATTTTTAATGACGATTAAGACCAACATGATAGATAAATTACTGTTTTTAATATGACCACAATAATCAAAAATACTTTAATTCTTGTATCATAGATGCTCAAAGCTGATTGTTTAGAGTTTTTAGTCTAGGCTGATTGTTTGATTTTATTTATCTACTATTGTTGTCAAGCTTATCAAGAAAAAAAACTGTTAAACCTCGGTGTTGTCACTGATTTTTATATATTTTTTTTATAAAACAAGCAAGATTTTAAAGAAATGATAAAGTATTTTTAGACTTACTGAAATTTAATTTTGAACAATAATACTAAACTATTTTTTATTATTAGATTATTATTGTTGCATTATTTATGGTTAATTTTGCAGCTAAAATCTACTATTTTCCCCTACAATACCAGATAACATCATATAACTACCATTTTTTTGAATGTTTATAGACCCGTAGTTAATCAATAGTAATTAAAATCAATAATTTTTACAAATGTCCAGAAACCAGGTCAATAGCTATGTTTTATCAGCTTAATTGAATAATTCCGTGTTTATACTGATGTCAGTTAGAAATAGAATCAGCAAACCTACTGATATTAGTACAAAGTTATTTAATTATACTCCCGCTTTTTTCTTGTTTTATTCTGATAACAATACACATCCAGTAAAAAAAGAGTGCAAAACTATTTTGCACTCTAGGAATAAATTACTATTAAGATTAGTTTTGAGTTAGTTTAGTCAAAACCTGATTAGAGCGTTCTACAAAAGCTTTCATTCCCTCTGCATCAAAGGCTTTTTGCGCCATTAATGCTAAATCATAGATATGAAGACACATCATATTAACTAACTCATTAGAAGTAGAATTTCCTGACGCATCAATAATTGAGCCTTTATTCAAGTCAAGAATATTTTGAATTAGGGGATGGCTAGTATTGATCATTAATATATGATCTTCGGGGAATCCCATCGCTTTTTCTTGCATTAAAGCGGTCATTTCCTGTAATCTCCGCATTGCTTCTGGTAGTAATACCATAGCTGGAGGTGTACTTTGGGGGTCATCAGATTTAATCGCCTGAGTTTTGATATTAACTCTCGGTTTATTGAGTGCTTTCTCAAAAATTTCTTTAATCAGTTCGCTGCGAGTCTTGTTGGTTGAGGGATCGACTATTTCTTGTGCTTTATCATCTTCTACTAGAGTTTTATCCAGTTCCGAATCAACACGGGAAAAGGTGACATCGCTGTGTTCTCGCTCTAAGAAAGGAATAAAGTAGTTGGTATCAATAAAGGAGTCTAAAAATAGAACTTCTAAACCTTGATTTTTGTAAAGTTCTACATAAGTACTCTGAGTAGAAGTATCGCTACAGTAGAAAACGCGATTTTCTTGGGTGGCTTTATTTCTTTCTAGATATTCTTTGAGAGTGGTGTAAGGTTTTGTATTAGTAGAAGTATTGGTTTTGACATCTTCCCAAGCATCTCCTGATTCGGTTTGTACTTCCACTTTGGGAGTATCTTCGCTGCTAGATGTAGCATCAGCTTGATAAGTAGTGGGATAGATGATGAAGTCTTCTACTTGCTTACGGAACTTTTCATTTTTCATTGAACCATATTTAACGAAAGTTCCTACATCTTCCCAACAAGAGACATACTCATCGCGATTTTCCCTATAGAGAGATTTTAGGCGATCGCCGATCTTTTTGGCAATAAAATCAGCAATACGGCGCACAGTGCGGTCATTAGTTAAAGCACTACGGGATACATTAAGAGGAATATCAGGACTATCTATCACGCCCCGTAAAGGCATTAAAAAGTCAGGGATAATCTCTTCACAATGGTCACTGACAAAGACTTGATTACAGAATAATTTTATCTGTCCTTTAGAAACATCTACATCAGGCTTGAGTTTGGGGAAGTAGAGAATACCATTGAGTAAGAAAGGATAGTCAGTATTGAGGTGTACCCACAATAGAGGGTCTTCTTGGAAGGGATAAAGATAGCGATAAAACTCTAAATAATCATCTTTGGTCAGGTTTTGGGGCGACTCTTTCCACAATGACCGTTGTTTGTTAATCTGTTCCCCATCCATGACAATTTTAACAGGCATGAAGTCGCAGTAAGTTTTGATTAATTGCTTAATGCGTTGGGGTTCTGCATATTCTACTTCTTCATCTTGGAGAGTTAGAGTGATAGTCGTTCCCACAGTAGTGCGTTCTGAGTCTGTTAGTTCAAATTCTGGTGAACCATCACAACTCCAGTGAACTGCTGTTGCACCTTCTTTATAAGAGAGAGTATCGATTTCTACTTGTTTTGCCACCATGAAGGAAGAGTAAAAACCCAATCCAAAGTGACCAATTAAATCATTAGCAGTTTTTTCGTATTTTTGAATAAAGTCTTCTGCGCTAGAAAAAGCAACCTGGTTAATATATTTCTTTATTTCCTCTGCTGTCATTCCAATGCCATTATCAGAAACAGAAAGAGTTTTTTTAGTTTGATCGACAGCAATTTTAATTTGAGGTTCTGGTAAATCTCCTGTGGTTTCTCCTGCTAAAGATGCCATTTTTAATTTTGAGATAGCATCTACAGAATTAGAGACTAGTTCTCTTAAGAAAATTTCATGATCGGTGTAGAGAGATTTTTTGATAATCGGAAAGATATTCTCGGTATGGATCGTAATGTTACCTTTTTCAAGTACAGCCATAGTTGTTTTGCTTTCGAGGTACTATATATTCTGATATCTAATTCTAGACATTGATCTTCACTGATCGCCTATACTTCTGACCTTGGCAATTACACTACATTCTCTATTCGGCTTTCCCTACCATAGAAGATATTAAGACTTACTTTTCGTAAAGCGGTGAGGTTTTAACAACAAACCTAAAGCCATATTTCGGTTTTGATTAGAGATTTAAGAAAATTTCTTAAGCTTAGTTCCATAAGATTTCAGAAAGGGTTAAGCTACTAAAGTTATTACTTTGGTGTTTATTAGTTTTTCTTTTAGTCAATAAATTTATATTTTTAATAAAATGCTTAATTCCACCTTTCAACATCTAAAAGGTATTGGAAAAAAAAAGGAATATCAGTTATGGGAGTCTGGAGTTACTTCTTGGCAAGATTTTGAGAATCAGCAAGAAGTGCAGTTGTCTATCTTTGGTCAAGAAAAAGATACAGACAGTATTTTGACTGAATCTAAACAATCCTTGCAAAAAGGTAATGTGGCTTTTTTTTGCGATCGCTTACAGCATCAAGAATATTATAGAATTGCATTTAGTTTTCCGAAAGATACTATTTTTTTAGATATAGAAACTACTGGATTAAGTAAATATTACGATGATATAACGCTAATTGGTTTAAGCTTAAATAATCAATATCATGTTTACATTCAAGGGCAAGATATAAAACCAATTCAAGACATAATATCTAAAGCAAAAGTCATTGTTACTTTTAATGGTTCGCTATTCGATCTTCCTTTTATTAGAGAAAAATTCCCAAATTTACAATTACCTTTAGCTCATATAGACCTTCGCTTTCTGGCTAAAAGGGTTGATTTGTCTGGCGGACAAAAGAAAATAGAAAAACAGATTGGAATCAAAAGGGAATCATATTTAAGTAATTTAGAAGGGGAAACTGCACCATTACTTTGGCATAAATATTGTCGAGGGGATCTTAATTCTCTTAAAACACTCATTGCTTATAATCATGCTGATGTAGAAGGCATGAAACAAATTTTTGATGAGGTTATTTACCGCCTTATGGAAAAACAAGAAATTCCTCCACGAATACGACCAAAATATCGTTTTTCTGCTCATCCGAGTCAATTACAATGGTCATCTGATAATAATAAAGGAGCGCGTCAGGGAATTCAAATATTTCCTTATCAGGGAGAATATAATTCTTTAATTACATTTTCTGATTTATCTGCTATTAAAAATTTATCTAATTTTAAAGTTATTGGTTTAGATATTACTGGCTCAGAAAAAAGAGCATCAGGGTGGTGTTTACTGACAGGTAACTATGGAGAAACACAAACACTAAAGACTGACACTGAAATAATTGAAGCTACCCTGAATGCTAATCCCGATCTCATTTCGATTGACTCGCCTCTTTCTTTACCCAAAGGTAGATTAACTGTTGATGATGAAGATCCAGGGCGTAAAATTTACGGTATTACCAGAGAATGCGAGAGAATCTTGAAAAAGAGAGGAATTAATGTTTATCCCTGTTTGATTAAAAGTATGCAGGGTTTGACATCTAGAGGTATTCGGTTAGCTCAACACTTTAGGAGTAAAGGCATTCCCGTAATTGAAAGCTATCCTGGTGCAGCACAGGATATCATGAGAATTCCTCGAAAACAAGCTGGTTTGGAATTTTTAACCGGAGGATTGGGTGATTTTGGTATTAAGGGAGAATTTCTTAACAACTCAGTTAGTCATGATGAGTTGGATGCTATAACATCTGCTGTTGTGGGTATTTTCTTCTGGACTGGTAAGTTTGAAGGGTTGGGTAATGAGGAAGAAGAGTATTTAATTATTCCTGAGATTAATACTGATATCTCACCTTGGCAAAATAAAAAAGTAATTGGACTTAGTGGAGCTATTGCTTCTGGAAAAACCACTTTGGGAATGCAGCTAAAAGACTGCGGATTTTCCTATACACGCTTTAGTCTGATATTAGCCGAGATTCTTCGAGAAAGAGGAATAGAACCTTCTCGTGAGACACTACAGAAAATAGGGATCGAGATTAATCAAAATCCTGGTCAACGTTGGCTATGCAAACAGGTTATTCAAAGAACACCTCAAAACGGAAATTTGGTTATAGATGGTTTGCGCTTTCCTGAAGATCATGCTTTCTTGGTAGAGAAATTTGGCTCGTCTTTTCTTCATATCCACCTTGACATCCCTAAGCAAATTCGTTTAGAAAGGTACATTGCAAGAGGTGGAACTCGTGAAGAATTTTTTGAGGCTGAGTCTCGCTTAACGGAGGAAAATATGAACAAGCTGGCTTCATTTGCCAATATAGTGGTTTCCAATGAACAAGATTTAACCTCGGTTATGTCCGAGATACCTAAGACTGTAAACTGGATCGAGCAAGAGAAAAAAGAATTGAATCTATGCCAGTAACAGTGGTAGTTGGGGGTCAGTTTGGCTCAGAAGGAAAGGGGAAAGTTGCTCACTTTTTAGCAAGGGAGCAAAATGCGGTCGCAGCAGTAAGAGTTGGCGGTTCTAATTCTGGTCATACTGTCATAGATTCATCTGGCAATCCTTTAGTATTTAGGCAATTACCTACTGCTGCTATTCTTCCAGAGATCAAGTGTGTAATCAGTGCAGGTAGCTATATAGAGCCTCAGTTACTACTCAATGAAATCGAAATTGCGTCTCTTACTCCAGAAAGGGTAATGATTGACCCCAACGCAATGTTAATTACAGAGAAAGAACAATTAGAGGAGAAAAATAGCCTTTTACGATATTCTATTGGTTCTACTTTAAGTGGTACAGGTGCAGCAGTTCGTAAGCGCATTGAACGTAGTTCTGAGACAAGGCTTGCTAAACATGAAGAACTCCTAAAACCATATATCAAACCTGTAGTGCCATTTATGAGGCAATGTTTACAGCAAGGAGAAAGAATAATCATTGAAGGTACACAGGGATTTGGTCTATCACTTCTGCACTCAGAATATTATCCTTACGTTACAAGCAGAGATACCACCGCAGCAGCATTTGTTTCTGAAGCAGGTCTTAGTCCATTAGATGTTGATGACATAGTTTTGGTAATACGTTCCTTTCCAATTCGTGTTGCTGGCAATTCAGGAGATTTACCAAACGAAATTGATTGGGAAACCATCACCCATGAATCGGGAAGTAAAATTCCCATTATTGAATATACATCTGTTACCAAAGCTGTTAGAAGAGTTGCTCGTTTCGATCCTGATGTCGTAGTAAATGCGATTGTAACCAACAGACCAACCAAGATTGTTTTAAATCATCTAGATTATGTAGATGCGTCATGTTCATCTTTAGAATATTTATCGGACAAAACAATTTCTTTTGTTCGTAAGATTGAATCACTAATTAACGCACCTATTAACTATTTTGGATTTAGTCCCTCGTCTCTTATTAAATACCCTCAAGCTATAAAAATCTGCTAGTTATGATTAATGTTAATCGACCCAAAGATTACCTTGCTGAAGATGATAAGGATGCTAAAGCACGATTCGATAAATATAGACAAAAAGATCCTTTTCCTAAAATTGCGCCTGCATTACTCAATTCAGCAGATATTTGTGACTATGTTGCGAAAACGGGAATGATTCATCCTTTTGAAATTAAAAAACTAAAATCGGCATCTTATGCAGTTCCTATTCGTGGAAAGTTAGTTTATTGGGATGAACAGGGTGAAAAGCAAATTGTAAATATTGAACGTCAAAAATCACAAACTCAAAGTATTACAAATTCAATAGTTAAAAAGAAAGAATTTACTTTGAAAAAAAATTCTATTGCGTTTGTTACATTAGAACCTATGTTTCGTGTTCCAGATTATATAGCAATAAGATTTAATTTAAAAATTACTCATGTTTATAAAGGTCTTCTATTGGGTACTGGTCCTTTAGTAGATCCTGGTTTTACAGGACAACTTTCAATTCCATTACATAATTTAACTAATAATGACTATACTTTTTCAGTAGATGAAGATCTAATCTGGATGGAATTTACAAAGTTAAGTCCAATTAAACACTGGAAAGATATGAGTTCTCCCCTTAATTATCCTCAATATGGGAATTATGTTGAATTTAGAAATAACCCTGAGAATGATGTTGAAGACTATCTTAGTAAAGCTATTAAATCTTCTCTTCCTTATTCAATTCGTAGTTCAATTCCTGATGCAGTATCTAATGCTAATAACTCTGCTGAAAAAGCAGTTAAAATTTCAGAAAGAACCCAAAATATACTTACAATTGGTGGTGGAGTTACTTTAGTTTTATTATTTATTGCTCTAATTAATTTATTTTTTCAAGTCAACAATTTAGTACAAAATACTTACAGAAATATAAATCGTTCATATCAAGAGTTAAGAATTCTTGAAGCAAATATTGATAAACAAAGACTAAACTTTTTAGCAGAAGACCAAGAAAAAATTAAAACTATAGAAAATCAGCTTCAAACAATAGAAGAATCTATAAATAAGCTAAAAAAGCTGGATTTAAAAAATTAAAATGAATTTTCTACAAAATTATTGTATTCAAATATGTGGTGGAATAGCATCTGGTAAGACAACTTTTGCTACTTTACTTAAAAAAAATAATATTGATGCAATATTTGAGAATTTTGAAATAAACCCTTTCTGGCAAGCATTCTATTCTAATCCAACTCAATACGCATTTGAAACCGAACTTACTTTTCTTTTACAGCATTACCATCAAATAAAACTTGCCAACTCAAAACAAGACAACTTTGTCTGCGATTTTTCTCCAATCTTAGATTTAGCTTATGCTAATGTCACACTAAATAATTCACAAAGAGAAGCATTCTTATCAGTTTATCGTCAAATTAAAAACGAACTACCTAATCCGTCTTTATTAATATATTTACGTTGCAATCCTTCTGTTGAACTCGAAAGAATAAAAAACAGAGGTCGCTCTATAGAGCAGTCTATTAATATTGAGTTTTTAAGTCAGCTAAACCAATCATTAGAAAAATGTGTGTCTGAAATCGCAAATAAGGTTAATGTAATCGATATTGACAGTGATAAACAAGATTTTGTGAATGATGATTTAGTCAAACATAATTTATTAAAGAAAGTAGAGCAGGAATTATCGGGATGTAATTTTTAGCAAAAGCTGATTATTTGCCTCTAGAAATTTGAAAAAATTAGATTGCTTTCAAATATTAGCATACTATTAACCTAAATAAATCTTTTGTATGGGACAAAAAATAGAATTGATGTTTGTAAATTAATAAAAAAAGGATTTGATATAACTCTTATAGAAGGCTTAACTAATAATACTTCCTGCTTCAACCGATAATATTTGATAATTTTTAATCCAATCGTGGTTAAATGAACCTATGTGAGTAGTAGTAATATCATTTCCCTTTAAAGAAAGCTACAGATGACTGATGGGGAGACAAGAGAGACAAGGGAGACAAGGAGGACAAGGGAGATTAATGTGCAGCATATCTAAAGTGATTTGATATAATTGAAGTTTGAAAGCGATCGCCGATAGTTTCTAGTAATTGGTTTTGGCGGTTAATATAGAGTTCGGCTAAATGTTGTTAGATGCAATGTGCTTCTAGTAAGCGCGTTATTATTAAAAATACTTTTCAATCAACTTAATTCTTCTTGCAGCATATTTTGATATATTTCTGGTAAGTAGCGACTCATTGAATTAGTTTCAATTCCGTAACCAAGACTCGTCCAAGTTGGCGATAAAATGCGTAATACTGTTTCTATTTTACCTTCTTTCAATAATTGAGTTAAATCAACTCCCCAAACATTACTATCTTTCAACCAAGCATAAACTACCGCATCTTGGTATTCTGGTTCAAAGCTATATGTCTTCCATCGTAAAATCCCTTTAGGATGAGGATGATAGCGAGTTGCTTTTTCATCCCAAACATAATTTAGCATCTGATATCGTCCTGCTGCGGTGCTACAGTTGCCTTTGTTGGGTCCTGAAACGATAGTAATACAGCGATCTGGATGACGAGTTAAATCATCTACTAAGCTACCACCATAAATTACATTATAAGGTTGCTTGACGTTTGCCTCACTAGCGGTAATAGTTCGCATCAAAGCACGAATATAAGGATTACCACCTTTCATTACCAACGGCTGTGTTCCTTTAGTGCTGAGAGGATAATCTTGTGATGTAGTAAGAGGTTTTTGTTTGATATATCGTCCCTGAAAATTCAAGAATAAATACAAAATAAAGCCGGTAAAAAAGATTAGTTGATAAACTAAATTACTTTGGGTTTTATGGTGCATCTTTTAGATCATAGTAATCATTGACACTCCCTCATTAACCTTTACAAGGTTTAATGAGGGATTCTTGCTTAATCAAGCAGTTACTAGGTCGAACAGCGTAAGCTGTTCGACCCCTGCACCTCGCTCTCCACAAGCAATTTCTTTATAACCTACGGGCTGTCCGACCGCAGTTTTTCCCCTTTGTTTTAAGATTAAAGAGCTTGCGATATCCCTATCAACCTCAATGTTACAGTAAGGACAAATATGTAACCTTTGATTTAATAATTTTTTGCCAGTAAACAATCGGCAATTCGGGCATTCTTGGCTACTATAATCTTTATTTAATTTGAGATAAAATTTGTTTCTTTTCCAACATATAAAAGGTAATATTTCATTCATGAAACTACCAATACCAGAATCAAGAGATTGCTTTCTAAATAACCCTTTTGACCAAGATTTATAATTAATATCTTCGATAAATATATTATCTGTTTGGTCACATAAATGATGAGCTAGTTTAAACAACCAATCTCGTCTAGCATTGCTGACTTTTTCATGAAATAAAGCAATTTTATTTTGCAATTTTAGCCAATTATTTGAGCCTTTAGTCTTATTCTTAAGTTGTAACTGAAGTTTTTTCAACTTCTTAAGTTTACTCCTAAGAAACTTCGGACTCTTAATCAACTCTTGATTGCTAGTAGCAATAAAGTTTGATATTCCTGCATCAATTCCTAATGATTTTTTCCCTGGTAGTGCATCTGGCACAGTCTCAGTAGATTGAAACACAATCATTAAGTAGTAGCCACTCGCTTTCTTGACAATCTGGAATTGTTTAGGTGTAAATCCTATAGGATAAGGTCTGGATTGTCTAATTTTTATCCAACCAATTGAAGGAAGTTTTACTTTTCTTTGGTCTAAACAATTCTTAAGTAGTTGGGGAAAAACAAAACTTCTAAAACGATTCTTGCTGCGAAAGCGAGGAAAACCTCTATCTGGTATTTTAAAAAAGTCAGACCAAGCCTTATCTAACCTCTTCAAAACTTGCTGCAATGTCTGAGCATTTACAAGTTTTAAATGAGGAAATTTCTTTTTAGCTTCAGTTAACGCTTTAGCCTGATTCTTGTAACTAGGGAATGGAGCATCCGCAGCAATTATGTATTCAGAAAGTATCGAGCAACAATCCATTCTTGACTTTCGGGATTCAAGCCAAGCTTTTCTTTCAGCATGAGCGAAATTATAAACGCTGCGACAAATATCTAAATATTGGTCAAACTGCCTGAAAAGTTGTTTAGTTGGCTTGATTTTATAGCGATAAGTCAAAACGATCATTGCTCGACTAATTCATGATATTACATCATATAATTTATCGCTATGTTATGTCAAGTCGGTATAATAAATGTTTTAGGTTGATATATAAACTTAACGCGCATATTATCTTTGTTACTAAGTACCGTAAAAAAGCCATCAATCAAGAAATACGTAAAAGACTAAATGTTATTTTTAAAGAGACTTTAGATAAATGGGAATGTCACACAATGAATGGAAAAATATGGGGGGTCTTCAGTAGCCGATAACTTAATGATTCTTACCGATAACTTAAATTAAAAGACCCCCCATATTTTTTTTCTTCTCTTTCGTCAATTAAATGATTTCAATGGCTTTCAGTGACCATTGTCATTTATTGATTGAGTTTAAGCCTGATGTTCAATTGTCCAAATTAATTGCTAACCTTAAAATAGTAAGTTCGAGATTAATTCGTAAAGAATATCCTGAACTTAGTAATAAATATTTTTATGGAAAACCTCATTTTTGGACAGGGGCATATTTTGTTGCTAGTTGTGGCGGTGTAACTGTGGAGCAACTTAAGGCTTATGTTGAAAAACAAAAATCTCCTGATAAATAAGGATGCTCCGCAGTTTTTTATTGGTCGCGATTCATCTCACCGCTAACCCATTAGGGTTTAACGGGAGTCCTCTCGCGACATTTAAGATAGGACGATTAAACCCGCTTTCGGACAGAAAACCTATCTCGTCTTTATTCTACATTTAATGTAGCACGTCGCGTTTTTGTTTAAATAATAATACTTCCTGCTTCTACAGAAAGTATTTGAGATTCTTTAAGCCAATCCTGGTTAAATGAACCTATGTGAGTAGTAGTAATTAAAGTTTGAAAGCGATCGCCGATAGTTTCTAAGAGTTGATTTTGACGATTAGGATCCAGTTCTGCTAAGACATCATCTAATAGTAATAATGGTGGTTCACCGATAATCTCTTCAATGAGTTTTAGTTCTGCTAATTTTAAAGCCAATACTAGGGTGCGTTGTTGTCCTTGAGAACCATAATAACGAGCAGGAGTTCCATCAATAGTAAAATCAATTTCATCGCGGTGAGTTCCTACTACAGTTTTACCCTGATGATATTCTGCAATGCGTCGCTCTTCGATTTTAGCTAAAAAAGCTTGCTGGACTTTTTCTGGTGCGTCTTCTGTCCACTCCACATTAGGATGATAGGTAATTTCTAAAACTTCTGTCTTACCACTAATGCGATCATGCCATTGTTGGGCGATCGGTGCAAGTCTATTTAAAACTCTGGCTCTTCTTCGGGTAACTCTCGAACCTGCTGCTGCTAATTGTGCATCCCATAGCTGCAATTGTCGAGTGTCTATTTTAATATCACTGATTTCTGATGACTTATCTTGTTCTTGTTTGCGAATTGCTCTGAGGAGTGCATTTCTCTGACGCAAAACTTGATTATATTGATACAAAATATGAGCATAAACTGGTTCAAGTTGTACCAATAACCCATCGATCCAATTCCGACGCGACTCTGGCGCACCTCTGACTAAATCTAAATCTAAGCTGGAAAACTGTACTGCATTGAGATTGCCTAAAAACTCTATTTGACGGCGTAATGGCTCTTTATTAAGGGCAATTGTGCGTTTTCCTTGATTCCGAAATGTAATAGTTAATTCTGCTGTACCGTAGGCTCTTTTTACTATACCTTCAATCTGTCCTGCTACTGCACCTTCTAATACTAACTCGCGATCGCGTGTAGTGCGATGACTTTTAAGAGTTGCTAACAATTCTACTGCTTCGAGGAGATTAGACTTTCCTTGAGCATTATTTCCGACAATAATTGTTTTCTGACTGTTAAAGATTACCTGTTGATCTACATAATTCCGAAAAGAGCGCAAGTGCAGATTCTTTAAATACATTATTGAAGTGATTGCTAATTGTTCATTGTTGATTGTTAATTGCTAATTGCTAATTGTGAGCCAGCGCGGTCTTGGGGGTTTCCCCCATGAGCGACTGGCGAACCCGAAGGATTGATTGTTAATTACTAATTGTTCATTGTTAATTACTGATTACTGATTACTGATTACTGATTACTGAAGCACAGGATTGTTCTGCCAGATTAGCAACTTCTATAGCATAAAGACTAGCTGATGGTTGTAGATATAAGGGCTTACCCAAAGTTAAATAATCCAAAACCATTTCTGTATCTTTAGCGAATAAACCGCGACGACTATTAACAGTAAGAGCTATTCTTTCCTTATCCCGAATTAAAGTACCTTTTTCTCCTTCAAACAACAGAGTACCGCGATCGCCCCAGATTTCAAAAGTGCGATGACCATACCAAAATATATCCCCTTTCCCGTAGGTAATATCCGCCACAATACCGTTAGTAAAAGTCAATTGAGCATTACACAAACAAGCAGTAAAGTAATCAGTATCAGGTACATCCCAATAGCGATTTTGACAGCTAACTTTTGCTACATCCCCAAATAAATCTGTTAAACGGTGAATGCGAGATAAAGCAGCAGCGAGGGGAAAACCAAACATTTCTCGATGATATTTCCAGCTAGGAGCTACTTGGCGTTGAGGTGCAATAGTAGTGTAGCGAGCATAAAAAACATTGCGGATGTCTGCTAGATGCTGTTTCATAGTTTGATGCAGACCACCAATTAATTCTATATGTTCGACATGAAGTAACTTATTTTTCCTTTCTGCTAAAGCAATAATTTCTGCTGCTTCTTTAGCGTCTAAAGACAGGGGATATTCTACAACTACGTGCTTTCCTGCTTCGATGGCTGCACGGGCTACTGTTCCATGATCCCGATTAATAGTACATACAAAAATTAAATCTAATTCTGGCTGACTTACTAATTTTTGCCAAGAGTCAACGGGGGAGATAGAGAAATTCTCACAACAGTCTTGAATTTTCTCAGGACTATTTCCTGTAATACTTACCAGTACTGCTCTTGGGTCATTTTGTATTGCTTCTGCTCGTTTGGTCGCAGCATATCCAGTGCCAACTATACCAACTTTTATTAAGTTCATGTGTAAGTACAAGTCATCAATGTTAGGTATAAATATAATTAATAGTTATTGTTAAGGGAAAAAAACCCTAATTACAACATCTTCCCATCTTAGTAAACAATCATTATTGCGTTGTTATAAGCTATAGATACTCTCAAATTATCATAATCCGTGACTCAATTTATAAGATAAGTAAAACTTATTTTAAGTTAAATTAAGAATCTCATTACTAATGCGCCTTATAGTTGTCATCTTTTTCGCTTAGTATCAAAAATGAAGTCTTATTTAGAAAGTCGAGCTTGATTCTTTGACTAGAATAAATAGCTCATCTAGATAGCTAATACTGCCGTTTCACTTATAGAAGAGGATTAACCCATGGCAACTTATAACGTAACTTTAAAAATGCCCGAAGGCGAACAAACTATTGAAGTACCCGAAGACGAGTACATTCTTGATGTCGCTGAAGAGCAAGGTTTAGATCTTCCCTATTCCTGCCGTGCAGGTGCTTGTTCTACTTGTGCTGGTAAAATCGAAGCTGGCACAATAGATCAATCCGATCAATCCTTCTTAGATGACGATCAAATCGAAGCTGGTTACGTTCTCACTTGTGTAGCTTATCCTACTTCTGATTGCACTATTCTTACTCATCAAGAAGAAGAACTTTACTAATACTTAATTCAACTACTTTAAGGACGCTTTATTAAACTGTAGAGCGTCCTTATTTAAGGATAAGGAACAAAGTAATAAGTAATAAGTAATAAGTAATAAGTAATAACAATCAATCCCCATTCCCTCTGACCCCTGACCTCACTCCTCATCGCGAAGCGACTACCGAAGGTCTCCCTCATCATTCATCCCTGAGATAGGGCTTATTTTTTGTCAAGACGTGAGTAATTAAATAACTTGAAATTTAAAAAACCTCAATAAACAGCTATACACAATTAAGATTGCGCTAGTAATCAGAATTATTACTATTAATATTATTCAGAATTATTACTACTAAGGCTTTAAGTCCTATATCTTGACAATATAAAACTGCTCTCGGAGATTGCAAGATGACTATCGAAGAATTCCTAGCTCAGTTAAACATTGCTCATAGAGGATGGGGTCTGTGGATCGATCGCAATGACATTCACCAATATCACATAGGACAATATGCTTTTCAAAACGATCGGATCGTCGCTGCACGCCAAATACTTGGGTAAACTTAGTTAAACCTTGGCAAGACCAGTTGATTGTTTGGCAAAACTTTATATTACGCAGGTTTTATTCGTTGTAAAGTAGAGTATGCCCACTTACCAAACATTAGTACCCAATAGT
>JASJCP010000046.1 GCA_030065935.1 Xenococcaceae cyanobacterium MO_167.B27 | reverse complement strand
GAGGTCAAGCCCCAATATTTAATTGCGCGTTACCGCTTTGAATATTGTACTACGAAAGTATGGAATTAGATATAGAAATTTTGACTGAATTTCATCCCTTCACGGGACGTGAGGGTCTTCATTCAGAAGAAAGATAAACTAACCCTTCTCCAATGTCCTTGAGGGAGTAAGCATCTTTACGGTTAAAATATTTTTGGTATTGTTCCGTAGCTTTTCCTCCAGTGAGCAACCTAAAAGGTTGATTCTTACTGGTTGAGTCTATCCCAGGAAAACCCGAAACAAATATCCATTTATCTCCCACATCGTATTGTCCTAAAGTAGCAACGGAATAATTATTATTAGACTTGAACCTCAATACTGCTACATCTAACCAAGCTTGATTAGCTTCTACAGTTTGATAATCTAATTTATGGGTTACTCCATCGGGGGTAATTATCTGATGTGTTCCATTGTGTTCACATAGAGGTTGAGATACACTACTTATAGTACAAACTACGTGCTTGGCGGTAAGTACATAATAAGTATTACCTTGTTGGGCAATAATTACTCCCGAACCATTACTGTTGTTAGTTAAGTTATCAATTCTGACAGTAATTTGTTGAGCGATATTGTCTATTTTTCCTACCATCCCTGTATATGGTCTGGGTTTAGTTGCTGTTTCAGGTAGAATTGCTGCTACCTTTGCAATGGGAATCGAGAAACTAGCATCTCTAAGATTGTCTAATTCTTCACCAGTAGGATTAGTTCCATCACTATAGGTATATCCACTATCAAAGATTGCACCTTTCCCTTTTCCCAAAACTCCAATTACTTTTCCTTGAGAGTTTAATAATACTCCTCCACTCATTCCTTGTCTTGTTTTGTTGCTAAATCCAATTTGATAACCTCCCTCTAAAGATTTGTCTGGTAACAAAGAGATTGTTCCTTCTGTAATGTTTAACTTATCTGCATCGAAAGGAAACCCCGCAGCTATTACTTCTTCTCCTTCTGTTAGATTAGTTGAGTCTCCAAAGGTAGCTACTTGGTAGTTATTGTTGCTCTTAAACTCTAGTGATGCTAAATCATTTCCTGTTTCTAAACTATCTTTACTAATCAGGGTTGCAGTATGTTTGATTCCGTCACTAGTTTCAATGCTGTAAGTATTTCCTCTCTCTGCAACATGAGCATTAGTGATTACAGTATAGGTGTTATTATTCTTAGCAATGAGAATACCAGAACCGCGATATTTTCCTACATGAACTTTAACTGTAATAGCTTGGGCGATGGTTTCTAATCCTGAGTTAGTTAATTTAGTAGCCTTAACAGTAGTAGCTATTATTTCAGATAAAGGTAAAATTGATTTTAATTCTCCATAGGTTAAAAATAATAAACCACTTATTCCTGCGGTGAGAAAGAGATTAACTAAAAGTTTGCCAAACATTTTATTTACTAGTTTTACATTAGTTTATTGCCTTGATCGCACTTAAGTTATTCCACAGAAGCTTTTAACTGATAATTGCCTATTTCTCCTGGAACAGAGGCGCGAACAATTACTTGATAATTACCATCTTCGGGAAGAGTAACGACTATTTGAGAATTAAAATTCTCTGGAGAAATATCATCATTGATTGCTACTATTTGGCGATCGCTGTTTAAAATAGTTAAAGCAGGATCGAATTCATCACTTTTCATTTCAATGGTTACTTGCTTATCTTTACGACCCTGCAAAAGATAAACATCATAATAGGTATTCTTAATAGGTTCGATTCGACTATTAGAATGTAGAATCCCCTCAACAGTTTGACCATTTAAACACAACTGTGAGCCATAAGTAATAGGACACATTAGTGAAAGTTTCTTGGCTAATGAGATTGAAATAAAACCTATCATCAAGATGCCGATTACAAGGGACAATGGGAGTTTTAATTTTTGCTGAAATGGAACAGGTTTAACTAACTTTATGATCGAATCAATATCTTTAAACTGCTGGTCTAAAGTCAATTGTTTTAGTGGTTGTAATTCTTGCAGTACTTCTCTAACTGATTGATAACGTTCTTGTTCATTTTGTCGCACCATTTTACTAAGAATATCTGCCAAGGTTTGGCTGACTTTTGCTCGGTGTTGCCAAATAATTTCTCCTTGTTCGTTGAATTCAAATCCACCTTCATAACTATCAAGACCAGGATGAATTCCTGTAAGAGCTTGAATCCCAATTATTCCTACTGCATAAATATCACTACAAATACTGGGTTCTCCATCCCGTTGTTCGAGAGGTGCATAACCTTGGGTACAAATTATTGTTGCTGGATTTTCCAGAGTTGAAATTTTTTTTACTGCACCAAAATCAATTAAAACTAATTTCCCATCTTGCTTTCGACAAATAATATTTGCTGGTTTAATATCTCGATGAATTACGGTTCTACCGAACTTAAAGTGTAAAACTAACTAGCAAAATCCCAAGTTAAAAAGCTTCTAAGTTGAAAGTTATCAAAATTTCTAAAGCCAAACGCTCTTCTTTTTATCAGCTTAAGTTTATTATTAATTCCTTCTACTATTCCTTGGGTAGTTCCTTCATCAAAATAAGCAATAATTTCCCCGATCCATCTTTTTATTGTTCCAAAACTTTTCGGAAAATATTTAGAGACATCTTTTAACCAATCTGCTATCTCTAACAATCCCTCGCTCCAATCTTTGCTGCTTTCAAAAATATTTCTTAGTTCTTCTTTTAAAGCGTGCATTTTAGTTAAACTAGGAGCGATTTTTTCAACTTCTTTTAATTTATCTTGTTCGGCTTCATTTAAATTTTTTTCATTTTTTAGTAACACATATTTACTCTTTTTTAATCCCTCTAATATTTTCTCTCTTTTGGACTTGCTTTTGATTTTTTCTGTTTCTCTTTTAATTTTCCTTCTAGCCGAATCCAATTCATCTGTTACTTGTTTCATAACATGAAATCTATCTGCTACTATTTCTGCCTGTGGCATTAATTCTTCAGCTATACTTTTATAGGTCTTGCAAAGGTCTATACTTACTTCTTGGATTTTCGATAAAACCTCTTCTCCCCAAGCTTCTAAGTATTCTGTGATTCCTTTTTTAGTCCTTTGTTCTACAAGTCCTATTACTTTTCTCTTTTCTAAATCTACTAAAACCACATAATAATTTTTTTGCCCTTTTACAGAAGGAGATAAAAAAAACAAGGGGGGTTTAAAGCCCGTTATTTTAATGGTGGGATTCAGCAGTCAGATTGATGAAACCCCCCTTGTTTTTAAATCATTTGTTACCACCGCTATTTCATCAATTCCTAATTTCTTTAAATTCACAGGTTTTTCTGTGATTAAGTCGGTACCTAAATCTTTCAACATTGTTTCAATTTCTTGTTCACTCAAATCATTTCTCTTGGCAACATTTTTAATGTCACTATTTAAAACTTCTTTAATAATTTTTTCAACAAATCGTAAAGTATGGAGTCTTCTTTTTCTCACAAACTCTAATTCTTCAGTAAACTTATTCTGACAATGAGGGCATCTCATTCGACGACGGTTTACTTTTAAATAAACAGCTTGTTGTCCCCAGGATAAATCTCTCACAGTTTGGAACTTATTTTGATGTAATAGGTCAGTAGTTTTACCACAATTAGGGCAAACAACTTCTTTCTTAGTATTTAGGAGTTTCGCATTGACAGAAAATGTTAGTTATGCTGTTAGCGATGCTGAACTAGATAATTGTTCTAAAATAAATTCCCGTGCTACTTTTAAAGAAAGTTCTCTTTGGAGAGAATACCAAGACTCGATGGTTTCTTCAATTCTCATAAGTTCTAATTGACAAAACGCCCTCAATGAACAAAAAATATGAGTAATAATAGACTTGGTTTTTCTGACTTGAAACTTTGATAATCCACACAATTGTTTCAAGGCTCTGTGATAGCATTCAATTCCCCAATGAATCTCTTGTAACTCCCGAAATTCAACACGAGTCCAATCAATTAGTTTAGATTCATTACATTGAAAAGTAGCGTAGTAACGATAACTTCCGTCTTTGAAAGTTCTCTTAAATACCTTGACTATTCCGAATTCTTTGAGGGTTACTATTAGTCCTTCTGAAGGAATATCCAAATATTCTACTCTTTCATATTTTCCTCCTTCTATTTTTACTTGTCGATTTTTGGCAATTCCTACTTGAAAATTTAGTTCTTTGTTTCTAAAAAATCTTAAATTTTTCTTAGAGGAATACCAGCAATCTGTTGTGATCGAAGAAGGTTTAACTCCCCAATTTATTACTTCTTTTATCATCTCTCTAAGATAGTCATTTTTGGTCTTATTATCTAGAGGATTATAGAGACGGTAATTTATTGGCATTGACTGCCCATCTGGGTCTGTATAATAAAGAGTTAGTAGGTTAATTCCTTTGATTGATTTGTGATGTTTTCCTGACCAATAATAGCCAATTAATTCACTTTTAGTCACATCACTGTAAATTTTTTCTATTACGGTGTCATCTCCACTGAGAACACCTCCTATTAAGTTCAAATTTTCTTTAATTTCTGTGAATAAATCTTAACAGCGAGTATTGTTCTCTGAGTAGGAATCGATTAACACTATGACGAGAAACCCCTATTACCTGACTTAAACGACAGCAACCTGCATATTTTGGCTCTGACATTAGGAAATATGTGTATTGATCAAGATCACATCGAGCAGTTGAGGGTTTACTCAGAAGTCTTATAGCTTTTCTCCTTTGATAGCGACCCGCTCCGCGGTTGCCTTCGGCACCGCCTGACCACGAATATCTAGTATTCGCTTTGGATATCATCTTCATCCTTTGTTCATTTTGTCAATGCGAAACTTCTATAGACTTAGATTTTCATCCCAATGATAATAGCTTTATTTCAGTAGGAATAGAGCGCAAGGCTCCCAATCCCAAGCAGAAATTCTATACCATTAGACTTTGGGATAATCAAGGTAATATACAGAAAACAGTCAATCCCGATGACAAACAAGCCATAACTGCTCTTCGTTTTACTCCTGATGGAAATAAATTTCTTGTTGCTCGTACCAACGGAGAAATTGAATTATGGCATAGTGATGGTATGACTAAAAAAATAGTCGCTCAAGATACTACTAAAGATATTGAAGAAAACCTAACAAGTCTTAGCATTAGTGCTGATGGTAAGATGTTTGCCACAGCTAATAAAGATGGAAAAATTCAAGTCCGAAAATTGGATGGGACTTTGCTACTCAATTTTGACAGTGAAATATCAAAGATTAAAAACATTTACTTTAGTCAAGATGGTAAGACAATCTTAGTCATAAAATCCAATGGCGCAATTGAATCTTGGACAATGGATATAGATGCTTTGGAGAGGCGAGCAGACCAATGGCTACAAGACTACTATCTTAAGTATTAGGAGACTGGGGGACTGGGGAATTGGGGCGGGAAGGAGACTTGATTACAAAGTCGATCTGTTTTGGCTTCAATACCTAGATCTATTAAGTCTCCTCCCGGGGGGAATTAGGGAATTAGGGAAATAAGGCTGATTACTTATTCATCCGCAAATCTTTCATCCCTCACTCTTTCTGTTCACTGCTAACTGTTCACTGCTAACTGTTCACTGATAACTGATGACTTCCTCAATCCTCATCCCTTAAATATTTCTGTGGATTTTAGCCAAACCAACCATACCTATTTAAGTATGTTGTAATGTAAAAGAAAAAAGTTTAATAATGAATATAAGCTTACAATACCCAATATTTGGCTCAGAAATTAGTTGTCCCCATTGTCGTCAGTCAATCTCCGCCCTTACTTTAACTGATACTTATCTTTGTCCTCGTCATGGCGCATTTGAAGCCAACCCCAAAACTGAAGAGTTAGTCCATTTACCATCAGGAAGACGCTGGCGACGCTGGGAAGATAAATGGTATCGTCAACATACTCACCCAGATGGAATTCGCTTTGAAATTCATGAAGCTTTAGACCGTCTATATACAGAAGGTTATCGAGCCACTAAAGTGACAATTGCTAATCGTTACAAAGATTTAGTAAGTTCTTATTTAGAACGATCTAATCCTTGGCAAGACAATAATGAAGTTAAAATGCCCAAATTGTATGGACTACCAGTATTTTTTAGTCCCGAATCCGAAGCAGAACCTTGTTGGGAAGTAATTAACTTTTCTCTAGATAAAGAGCCTGGTTCTCCCCGTCATTATCCCTATCGTTTTTTATTTGAATAGGTAATTTAATATAATGCACCATGCTTCCATCCGTACCGCTAATATCCATAGTGCGATCGCATTTTACGAATTGTTAGGCTTTACAGTTCGAGAAAGATTCACTACAGGATATACCCTAGCCTGTTGGATGGAAGGATTGGGAGGAAGAATCGAATTAATCCAAATTCCCGAACCTAAACCTGCTCCTGATGCTTTTAACGATGAGCATTATGTAGGTTATTATCACTTGTCTTTTGACCTAACAGAAGAAACAGAGAGTCTTCCTCATTGGTTGGAGAATTTAAAAGCCAAGTTTGCTCAAGCTGTAGAAAATAATCCCGAACAAATCCAACCCCTCAAAGTTCTATTACCACCCACCCAACAAATGATAGGCGTAAACGTCTATGAAGTAACCTTCCTTTCTGACTATGACGGCTTACCCCTAGAATTTATTAGACTCCTCCCTTCCCTCAAGTAGCAAGTGTAGAAAGGCAACAGGCAACAGGCAACAGGTATAGCAATCGAATGATAGATAAGGACATCTCTTAATTCCTCTGCGCGGATGCTAAGTCAGCATTCCCTTGCGTCTTACGCTCCTAGCGGGGGCGGAAGGGGGTTTCAAAACTCAATAAATTAGCTACAAACACAAAACTGTCAAGCTCTTAAAAACCCCCTCCCGAATGACTTCTCTGCGCGAAATTATTTCTTATTGTCCTAACCTTTACTTTGACTGCTATAACACGCAAGAGGCAATCCGCAAGAGGTAACAGAAATACAATAATGGTAATTAGTTCTGCATAATTACTTATCAATTATAGACAATAAAGGCAAAACCAACATCTTTTAAGTGTTGGATGTAGCCGTCGGGCGGGGCGTATAAACGCCTGGCAAAGCACAGGCGACAGCCCTTGACTTTAGTCCCCGTGATACAATTTCGACGCACAATCTTTATATAATAAGAGGTTGAGCCAACCTATAATTAACTTGATATTGCAGCGTAACCGTTGGATATCAGAACCTTGAAAAAGCAATACAAAATATGGGGTTCTGACCAAAAGTCTTTAAGTAGCCGTTGGCAAGGTAAAATTTTGTGCGGTTTTAAAGTGAGTAACATTTTTTGATTACGAAAACCTTGTATGGGGTTAAACACCTACCCAGGGTCACTGGGAAAGTCACGCCTAAAACAATCTCGACGAGATATGAGTGGGGTTGCTCACTCAGCGTAGGAAACTTCTGAACAATTAAGTTACAGAATGTATGGTTGTACTGGTAACGGTACAACCCTGATTCCAACGTGCTTTTAGCCGTTGGAGCGGGTCAACAATACTTACTTCCTTATTCCTCATCCCTCCTAAAGCCAACCTTTCAGGCGATAAACTAGTGTGCCAATATACTCCTTAATCACTAGAGTAGTACGAGCTAAACTGTTGGGTTCTGGGAAAAAACTGAGAATTTGGGACTCTCTACTATAGTTAACTGCTGCTAGTTCCTGCTCACTTACAATAAAGTCCGTTGGCGCAGGAATGGCATTAATTCCCAAACGGCGGAAAATTAGCATTGCACGGGGTGTATGGAAAGCAGAAGTAACCAACAAAATACTGTTAATATTGTTCTCTTTAAGTATTTCTTGAGTATAAATAGCGTTTTGATAGGTATTGAGTGAATTACCCTCCTCGATAATCGCTTCTGGAGGAATGCCCATTAATTCCAAGATTTCCGCCATATCATAAGCTTCAGAATTTTCTGCCCCATACCATTCCATCCTACCCCCCGATAAGATAATTAGAGGGGCTTTTTCTTCCTTATAAAGTTTAGCTGCATAAAGAATGCGATCGCCATGTTCATTCAAATCTGGTAAAACTCTCGGAGGAGCAGCAGTTTTAGTCGCACCACCCAAGACTACGATAGCATCAGCAGTAGGCAACTCTAGAGGAGAAACATATTGCCCTTCCAAAGTAGAGAGCAAATAGTTAGCGGTTCTGGGATTTCCTGCTGTTATCAATAAAATTAGAGATAATAAAACAGGTAAAAATGTCCAACGCGATCGCTTAAAGCTCAGAAACAAGCCTATCATTAGTAAGATGCAAGTTAATCCTAGAGGATAGATAAATAAAGGTAAGAGCTTCGATAAAAATAAAAAATTCATAGTAATTCCTGAAAACCCGCTTCCGTTTACAGTTATTCATTATCTTTGTAGCAGATAAAGAATCAAGGATGAAGGACTCAGAAGTAATCAGTTATCAGTTATCAGTTATCAGTTAAGTACCTACGCAAAATCAATTACACAAAACTCAAGCCAAGAGATAAACTGAAAATTGGATAAGAAATGAGTTAACAAGAGAAATTGAATCAAAAACTTTCTCAAGAAACAATCAAACTGCTATGGCGGATATATCGTCATAGTAGGAAGTATCAAGTTCGTCAAAGAGCGCACTGTATTTTGTTGATAGAAGAAGGATACTCTGTAGAACAGTTAATCAAAATTTTTGCCGTCAGTAAAAAAACAATATATAACTGGAAAAATAACTGGTTAAATAGAGGATTGGTCGGATTATATAATCGACCAGGAACAGGGAGAAAAGAAATCTTTAATGAGCAGCAAAAAGAGCAAATAAAGCAGTGGTCAAAACACCACAATAGAAACTTAAAGCCAGTAATAGAGCTTGTTAAAAAGGAATGGGGGATTAAAGCCAGCAAAGATACAATAAAAAGAGTATTAAAATGTTTAAAAATGAAATGGAAAAGACTCAGAAGAATAGTTGCTGGAAAGCCTGAACCTGAAGTATATGAAAGGAAAAAGAAAATATTAGAAGCTTTAAAGAAACTATCAGACCAAGGTACTATAGACTTAAGATATTTAGACGAAACTGGGTTTTGTTTAACTCCATACGTTCCTTATGCTTGGCAAGATAATGAAGAAGTACAAGGAACTAAAAGTCAGCAAAGCAAACGGCTAAATGTGTTAGGTCTATTAAATCGAAATAATGAGTTAGAATCTTATATTTTTGAATGCAGAATAACTAGTGACATCGTCATAAAATTTCTTGATCAATATGTTCAAAAAATTGATAAATTGACAGTAGTAGTGATTGATAATGCTCCCATTCATACCAGTAAAGCTTTTAAAGAAAAAATCCCTCAATGGCGACAAAAAAAGTTAGAAATATTTTGGTTGCCCACCTATTCTCCACAGCTAAATTTAATTGAGATTTTATGGCGATTTATCAAATATCAATGGATTGAAACAGAAGCCTATTCTAATTGGAAAGTTCTCAAAAAGTCTGTAGAACAAATATTACATGATTATGGCGGTGCCACAGGCAACCGCGTAGCGGGTCGCTATGTAATTGATTTTGCATAGGTACTTATCATCAACCACCACCTCCACCACCTCCCCAAGTCTCCCAGTCTCCCCCTGACCTCTGACCTCTGACCCCTGACCCCTGACCCCTGACCCCTGATTATCTATAGTTCATTTGCTATAAGTGATAGACTAGTAAAGTTGTCAAAATCGCACATTCAGGGATTCGGGTGTTTTTAAAAAACTAATAAGAAGTTGTAACAACTTCTCCTGAATGGAGGATTAACCCGAAAAGGAGTAAAAAAATATGCCAGTCGTTTCTCTAGCTGAATTACTAGAGTCTGGGGTTCACTTTGGACACCAAACTCGCCGTTGGAATCCCCGTATGTCTCAGTATATTTATACAGCAAGAAATGGGGTTCATATCATCGATCTAGTTCAAACTGCTCAACTGATAGAAGATGCCTACGAGTATATGCGCTCTTCTTCAGAAAGTGGCAGAAAAGTCTTGTTTGTTGGAACAAAACGCCAAGCAGCAGGAATTATTGCTCAAGAAGCTAGCAGATGTGGTTCATACTACGTTAACCAGCGATGGCTAGGAGGAATGCTAACTAACTGGGAAACCATCAGAACCAGAGTTGATAGACTCAAAGAGTTAGAGCATTTAGAAGACAGTGGTGCTTTAGATAAAAGACCCAAAAAAGAAGCTTCTATGCTACGTCGGGAATTAGGTAAATTGCAAAAATACCTAAGTGGCATTAAAAATATGCGTAAAGTTCCTGACATCGTTGTTATCGTCGATCAAAAACGGGAACACAACGCTATTTCTGAGTGTCAAAAATTAGGAATTCCTGTAGTTTCGATTTTAGATACTAACTGCGACCCAGATATTGTAGATATTCCGATCCCTGCTAATGATGATGCCATTCGCTCTATCAAGTTGATTGTAGGTAAATTAGCCGACGCTATCTACGAAGGTCATCATGGTCAACTAGATTCTCAAGAAGACTATGAAGAATTTGAAGAGGGAATTGCAGAAGGAGATTACCCAGACGCAGAAGCCTATGATGATGAGGAAGAACCAGATTATGAGCAAGAGCAAGAGCAAGATTATCCTGATACCGATAGTGAAGAATAGCACAGGACATAGCACAATATTGTAGGGACTTACTGCATTACAGAGCTTAATTCTGAATTCAACACATAGTCTCCCAAGAGCTAGGGTAGCTTTTGAGTTACCCTATTCTACAGAAACCGAGAGTAGTTTTGTCATCATTATCTAAAGAAGTAGGTATCAATAAAATGGCGCAAATTTCAGCAAAATTAGTTCAAGAACTCCGCCAAAAGAGTGGCGCGGGGATGATGGATTGTAAAAAAGCTCTCAGCGAAAGCGATGGTGATATGACCAAAGCAATGGAGTGGTTGAGACAAAAAGGAATCGCCTCTGCTGGCAAAAAACAAGGTCGTGTTGCTGCTGAAGGATTAATTGATAGCTATATTCACACTGGTGGACGCATCGGTGTGTTAGTAGAAGTTAATTGTGAAACTGATTTTGTTGCTCGTAACGACCAGTTTAAAGAGCTTGTACGCAATATTGCCATGCAAATTGCAGCTTGTCCTAATGTAGAGTATGTCAAGGTTGAGGACATCCCTGAAGAGATTATCGCTAAAGAAAAAGAAATTGAAATGGGTAGGGACGACTTACAAGGTAAACCCGACAATATTAAAGAAAAAATTGTCCAGGGTAGAATTGACAAGCGTCTTAAAGAAATGTCTCTATTAGATCAGCCCTATATTAAGGATCAAAGCGTTACTGTAGCGGAACTAGTTACTAATAGTGTGGCAACTTTAGGAGAAAATATCCAAGTCCGCCGTTTCCATCGCCTAGTTTTAGGGGAAGGAATTGATCAGGAATAAATTAATTACCCTTGGCAAAAGTTGGAGATCTGAGTTATCACTTAATCAAAACTTTTGCTTTCTTTTTCTTGGAACAGATAAATTCAAAGTGCTATCTTGATGCCCAATAACTAGAGAGTGGGGGAGTGATTAGAAACTGGGCAAACTAAATTGTTAACTATTCAAACATGTCAAAACCGATTCAGCAAATCAAACAAGACCTAGAGATTTTACAAACAACTGTAGCTGAAGCAGCCACGGAACTTCAGAAATTGTATGATGAATATCTTAATACCTTAAGTCAATCTGTGAAACGACAGCTTGTATTAGCTAGTTATCAACTCTGTACCCAGATTTATCCAGAGTCATTTCTAAAATTATCCTTTAAGCAACGACAACAACTACAGCAGGAAATCAGAGAAATTGGTCAAGAAGTTGCCGAATTTTTACAACAAATCAATAATATAGAACAAAACCCATCATCTCCAGAACAAGCGGAATTGAATTTGCTAGCAGAGATGATTAAGAATTTACCCCTGAGTAAGTTATCGAATCAAGAAACCACAACAGATGAAGCTAAACTTCCAACTTCGGAAAATTCAGATGATGAAGAAGTCACACCAGAGATTATTATTGCTGGAGATCAGAGCAATATACAAGAATTGGCAGAACATTTAGAAAATCTTGCAGCCGAAGAATTAGAATCAGATAAACCACAAGAGATTAACTTTAATAACCCAGAACATTTAGTTTTTTGGCAGAGAAAAATTGAAAAGAATCTGAAACAGTCTTTGGATAGAATATCAAGAAAAACTAATAAATCTTTACAAGAAGCCAACATTATTCCTAATAGGTTGCCCGCAAAAGTTATAGATGTTGCAATACAGGCTCATGAATTTGCGGGAAATGGTAGCAAGGTAAGTAGCTTACCTAACATTTTAAATTTAGCAGTAGAAACAGAAAAAGAATCAAAGAGCAAAAAAAACCAAGTTGCACAAATCAGCGTATTGCGTCTGCGCTTATCAGAAATTGAGTTTACAGACACTACTGTAAGTCTTCAAAGGAAAAAAATTCGTAACTTCTCCAAAACAATAGATCAACTACGTCAACAATATCGAGCCAAAAAAAGAGAATATGCAAGAGCCGAAGCGGAAGCAGCTTGGCGTGCTGGCTGGTATGAAGATTAGAGTCCTATTTATAATCTGTCTGGAGTATAGTTAATGTTTAATGCTAGAGCCTCAGTATAGCTTTCTATGTTGTGGTCTTCAATCTTATCTACAGTTGTTTCTTCAAGAGCTTGGAGAATACCTGCTGATCGATCTAAAAATTGATTCCACCAATGAATATCAATATGTAATTTTTTATTGACATCAATGTAAAGAAAAGTTCCGACATGGGAATAACCCATGATTCTTTGGGGAACACGGGTAATAATATCATTGTTATTTTGAAAGCGAAAGATACGGCTTTTAGCTTCAAGATTTATGTTTCTCGCCATCTCTCGATCTACACATCTAGGTTGTCCAAAAGTATAGACTCCGTTAAAAGGTCGATCTTCAACAACCTGCTCTGCAGCAGCAAGAGTAGCTAAAGCTCCCCCTAAACTATGACCAGTAATCCACAAAGTTTGATAATTATCTTTAAAACTTTTAACAGTTTCTAGTATCTCAAACCACACATCCTCTAAAGCCATTTGAAATCCTCGATGTACTCGACCTAAATTGTGAGGAATTGCAGGTAAATTCAAGCTATCTAGCCAGTCTTGCCATTCATCGCTGCCTCGAAACGCTACAATGATCAAATCTCGATGTTTAGCAACAAATCCTTGAGTACTGTTCTTGTCAAATACTGCTACATCTTGAAATCCATCGCTCCAAGACTTTAATTGATTCAGAATGACATTTTTATCTGAGGCAAAATTATCCTCCGAGATTCTGCTATAAGCTAATTCCGCTGCTCTAGCTAACCAGTAAGCATTTTGAGGAGAATAGCGAGTTGTATGGGGTTGAAAATTAAATTGAGGTGTCATAGCTGTTTTTATGTTAAATCTATTTATAAATCACTATGTATAGGTGATTAGTTGTTATGCAATCCCAGAGATTTTTTCAGAAAATAAGGGGATAAAGGTTAATCTAAAAGCTAATTTACGTTGTAGATTCCATCTGGGAGTTTAGAGGAGTGAATTTCAGTACTTGGATCGGTATTGTTATCTTTTTTATATCTCTTTACGTTCTGTGGCAGATTCGACAATTATTGTTACTAATATTTACCGCAGTCGTAATTGCAACTTCTCTAAATGCGTTGGTGCAAAGATTGTGTCAGCGAGGATTTCAAAGGGGGTATGCGGTTTTACTCTCAATCCTATTATTAGTTGGTGTTCTGACTGGCTTTTTTTTGATTATCGTTCCCCCTTTTATTGCTCAGTTTCAAGAGTTAGCTCTTTTGTTTCCCCAAGGAATAGAAATCTTAAGAACTTGGATCGATCTACTGTTGAACCGTCTTGATTCGGAATTAATCAGTTACCTCCCAGATATCGAACAACTTACCGAACAGTTACAACCAATAATAAATCAACTGTTAGAAGGTGGATTAAATTTTTTCTATGGCTCATTTGGGGTGTTACTGAGTCTTTTACTGCTACTGGTTTTAACTTTGATGCTGCTTGCTGATCCTATTCCTTACCGCAAAGGATTTATTCGGCTGTTTCCTGCTTTTTATCGCCAACGAGTTGACCAAATTTTGGTACTTTGTAACGAAGCTTTACAAGGATGGCTTGGAGGAATACTATTTAATATGTGCGCCATCGCAATTCTTAGCTTTATCAGTCTATCCGCTTTAGGAATTCCTCTGGCTTTGGCTCAAGCAGTATTAGCAGGAATCTTGACTTTTATCCCCAATCTGGGCCCAATATTAAGTGTAATTCCTCCTATGGCGATCGCCCTTATCGATCATCCTTTCAAGTCTTTACTCGTCTTGATTACTTATGCCATTATCCAACAACTAGAGAGTAATATCTTGACACCTCTAGTAATGGCACAACAAGTATCCCTACTCCCTGCAATCACTCTCTTAGCACAAATCTTTTTTGCCACTTTTTTCGGATTTCTCGGACTATTTATCGCTTTACCTCTAACGGTAGTAGGACAAATTTGGTTTAAAGAAGTAGTGATCAAAGATATTCTGGATAATTGGGAAGCTCCTTCTGAGCAAGGAGCAAGTAATAAGTAATAAGTAATAGGTAATAAGTATTACTTCCCCAGTCTCCCCCCGGGAGGAGACTTAATAGATCTAGGTATTGAAGCCAAAACAGATTGACTTTGTAATGAAGTCTCCTTCGGTGCCCCAATCGCGAAGCGACTACCGAAGGTCTCCCCAATTAACCATCAACAAGTAGCAAGTAGCAAGTAGCAAGTAAGAGCCAAGAAAGAAAACAGTAACGAGTCAATTTTAAAGCTTCATAGATAATTTCCGCCGTAATTGGGCGATCGCCATTACCTAATAAGGGTTTTTTCTTCACTACTCCCCCATAGGTATTAACTCCTCCTAACTGTACTCCCAAAATAGCAGCATAAACACATTCACTCCAACCAGAATTGGGACTAGGATCAACAATGGCATCCCTACGACATATTGCCAAAACTTGTCGAGGTTTTCCTGAAAAAATAGCCAAGGTTAATACTGTTAAACGACAAGGAATCCAAGTTAAACGATCTTCTAACTGCGCGCTAAACCATCCAATATCACTATAGGGTTCACGACGATAACCAATCATTGAATCTAGAGTACTAGCAGCTTTGTACCCCAAAGCCAGAGGAAGACTACCAACCCCAGGAAGAAAAAGACCAACAATAGCATAAAAAAGAGGTGCAGTTACTCCGTCTGTAGCATTTTCTGCCACTGTTTCCAAGATAGCTCGCAATATTTCTGTTTCTGATAAATTTTCGGTATCTCTCCCCACATAGCGACTGAGTTGGGAGCGAGCCTTAACTAGATCTGCTTCTTTTAAAGTATCTAAAACGGCTTCTGCTGCAACTCGCAGACTTTTTCCTGCGAAACAGCTAGCCAGTAACATAATTTCGATTCCTGTCCCCAACCAAGGATGAATTATATTTGCTCCTTTAATAATCAACCACCCAACACAACTACTACCCAAAATCAAGGCTAAACCGAGAATCACTCCAGCTATGCGACGCAGCGACTTTTGAGCAGTAACCTGAATCACAAATTGGCTACAACCTTGGATTATCCAACCCATTAACTGTACTGGATGAATCCAAGAATCAGGATCAGCGATTAGGTAATCCCAAATTGCAGCAGATAATAAAGCAATCACAATAAATTTTTAGTTAAATTGGTTAATCTCGATTGTTCTCTACTTCAAGCTTTTAGTTAATAGTTATAGGATTCTGACATTAATGAGGTCTACCTCAATTAGCAATCAACTATTAAGTATCAACTCTTTTACTCAACCTCACTAATCAGTTAGAAATTTAGCACAAGTTTGATCTCTTAGCCATCATTTCTAATTTTATGTACATTCTGTTCCCAGTTTGCCCCATCAAAAGGTTCAATCTCAAACTGGGAGAGTGCATCTTGATCTAAACAGCGAATATTAACATCTATACAATCGGGATGAGAGCGAGGGTGATAAAAAGAGTGAATCCCACAAATACGACAAAAAGTATGTTTAGCGATGCCAGTATTAAAAGTATATGTAGTTAGGCTATCTTGACCTCTGAGTAACGTAAAGTTTTCTAGAGGGAGGATTAAATGCAAAAATCCTTTTTTACGACAAATTGAACAGTTACACTCTTGTACCTTCCAGCGATCGACTAATATTTGAAATCTGACCGCACCACAATGACAACCCCCCTGAAATTGTTGTGTTTCTCTGTCTTGGCTCACGATAAATCCTCTAATTAAACAATAAAATTACTTTCTTCTCCTAACGCTGCTTGCCAACTGCGAGCATCATAGTAAAGGTCTGCCAAAGTAATACTATATAATGCTTCTTTTAATTTATTTCGTAATCTTTGCCAAAGACAAAATGTAACCCAATCTTCTGCTACCTTTGCATCAGGACTGTAGTTGGGTAATGGTTCAATAGTTTCTCCCACTGCTTCAAAAATTTTTCCTAACGAAATACTCTCTGGTTTAGCTGCTAATTGATAACCACCTTGCGCTCCTCGAATAGATTTAACAATGCCAGCACGACGCATTTTGATCAATAACTTCTCTAAATAAGGTGCTGGTAAATCTTGTCTGTAGGCGATCGCTTTTACTGATGTAGGTTGATACTCTGGCTGTAAACTTATGTCTAGCAGAGCTTTTACACTATAGTGGCTACGAGTTGTTAACTTCATTTTATTGATCTGAAGAGATAAAAAATTTGTAAACTATTTTGAACATTTTTCCCTAATGATTCGATAATATTGATTTGATATTTTAATGCTTGATTTATCTAAAAATATCATGAATTTTACTAGATAAGTGTAATATAGTTTTAGATACACATAGCGAAATGCTATATTATTATTCTTGCATTAAGTTTACCTTGATAGCAAACTCGATAAACCTAAACAATTATTAGTTGCAGTTTAAGTTGATGACTAAATCAAACCAACCAGCACCTTTAACAGGACAAGCATTACTAGATAAAGTAAAAGAACTAGGAAACCTCTCTAAAGAAGAAAAAGCTAGAGAATGCGGTTACTACACTAAGACCAAAAATGGAGTAGAAAGAGTTAACATGATGAAGTTCCTTAATGCACTAATAGATGCAGAAGGAATTGAATTAGACAGTACTTCTAACGGTCAAGGTCGTGGAGGACGTTCCGCAAGTTATCGTATTAGCGTACAATCCAACCATAACTTGCTAATCGGTTCAGCATATACTAAAAAAATGGGACTGAAACCAGGAGATGAGTTTGAAATAACCTTGGGTCGAAAACATATCCACCTCAAACAATTAGGTGCAGACGAAGAGGAATAAACTATTAATCTCTGATTCCTCTTAAAATCCACCTTAAGCCTAATCCATTAACAACTAACTACTGAGCCATTAAGAGTTAATAAGACGTTGTTTAGTAAGAAGAAACTAGGCAACGTTTTCGGCTATTTACCCAAAAATTATTCAATGTTAATTATTACAAATACTTCTCAATACCTATTAACTGTTGATTGAGATCAGTCGACTATCGTGAACTCAGACTGAAATCCAGATGTTAGAATACGCTGAATAGGATTTGGTTTTTATTACATAACCTTCTAAATATCATAAACTCATGGAAGGATCTTTTGAAATTACCCTGCAAATAGCTATTGCTGTCCTTGCAGGTATTAGCGCGCAAGTAGTAGGAGAATATCTCCGAGTACCAAGCATCGTATTTTTATTATTATTGGGGATTCTTCTCGGTGGTGACTGTTTCGATATACTCCATCCCCATGATCTGGGGGTTGGTTTAGAAGTATTAGTCGCTTTATCTGTTGCGATCATCCTGTTTGAAGGAGGCTTAAACCTTGATTTAAAGGAATTGGGTAAAGTTTCAGATAGTTTGCGGAATCTTGTCACCATCGGCACATTAATTACTCTGATTGGTGGCGGAATGGCTGCTCATTGGTTAGCAGAGTTCCCTTGGTCCATCGCTTTTCTCTATGCTTCTTTAGTAGTAGTAACAGGCCCTACAGTAATTGGTCCCTTGCTCAAACAAGTAGGAGTAGATCGCCAAGTAGCAACCCTACTAGAAGGGGAAGGAGTTTTAATCGATCCAGTAGGAGCAATCTTAGCAGTAGTAGTCTTAAACGCCATTATTAACAGTAACTCCGCTCCTATTGATGTTATAAGTGGTCTATTATTACGTTTGGGAATTGGGGCAATAGTTGGTACAGTAGGCGGTTGGCTACTGGGTCTATTACTAAAACGAGCAGATAATCTTGCCGAAGACCTGAAAAATCTTGTAGTATTAGCAGGGGTTTGGGGATTATTTGTTCTGTCCCAAGAACTATACAGCGAGTCAGGCTTAATGGCAACAGTAGCAGCAGGTATTGTAGTTAAAGCCTCCTCTGTTCCTGAAGAAAGATTACTCAAAAGATTTAAGGGTCAATTAACTATACTTTGTGTGTCGGTTTTATTTATCCTTTTGGCTGCGGATTTATCACTTGCTAGTATGTTCGCTCTAGGATGGGGTAGTGTCCTAGCGGTATTGGTTTTAATGATCGTAGTGCGACCTATTAGTATTGCAGTTTGTACCGGGAGTAGTAGTTTAAACTGGCGACAAAAAACCTTTTTAGCTTGGGTTGCTCCCAAAGGTATTGTTTCTGCTTCTGTAGCTTCTCTATTTGGGATTTTACTGACAGAAAAAGGTATTAACGGGGGAGATGCTATTAAAGCTTTAGTATTTTTGACTATCCTAATGACCGTCTTTTTACAAGGCTTAACCGCTCGTTGGTTGGCTCGTTGGCTAAAAATTACCTCCAGTGAAGCCAAAGGCGCAGTAATTGTCGGGGGGAATAATCTGGGAATGTTAATTGCTCGTCTATTTCAAGATGCTGGAGAGTCAGTAGTTTTAATTGATGCTGACCCTGAAGTGTGTAAAAAAGCAGAAGCAGAAAACATACCAGTATTTCAGAGTAGCGGACTTGAGCCAGACGCTTTAGAAAAGGCTGGAATCGAATCTATGGGTACTTTTATTGCTTTGACTAGCCAAGGAGAAGTGAATCTAGTTCTAGCACAAAGAGCGATGGAGGAGTTTAAACCCCCCAAAGTTTTAGCAGTATTTCCCGAGAATGATTCTAATTCCAACAACCCTAAAATCAAGGTAAGTCAAGCATTTATGCCTCAATTTAAGCTTAAAGCCTGGGATACCTATATTCATGATGGTGAATTCAAACTGGTGAAAATGATCTTAACTGAGTCAGAGCGTTCTTTTATAGAAACTTTAATTCGCTTGGGAGAATTGTTACCTTTACTGGTCAAACGAGATAGGAGTCTGCAAATCGTCAAAGCTAAAGAAAGTTGGAAGTTAGGAGACGAAATCTACTTTTTGCTTCATGATCCCAGACCTAAATTACTGAAACGACTTTCTGGCTCTCATCAGTCTTCCCGTTTAGTTTTAGAAAAATTACCAGAGGTAGAAGAAATTAAGACATCTTCCCTGAAAACCAGCAATCAGAGTTCATCAGTATCAAAAACGAGTCAACCCCAAGGATAGCAAGATCATCAACCTCAAAGTATCCTTGCCAAAAAAAAGATTTTCTGAATAATTCAACTGTGACAATAGCACTATGATGTTAGTTAAGAACACACAATCTGGTTGGGTTTTTTATGGATGTTAAATTAATAATTCTAATCTTGACAGGCTTATTTATTGTTTCCTCTTTATACTTTGGGACTAAAAACGGTTTCTATGACTCAGATAGTTATGATGGTAATGGTACTGCTCATTAGCAATCCCTGATACTATTGGCTGAGGGAGAATTTCTCCAAGCTCAAAGTAAACCTTCTGCTCCCATAATGACCTCAAATAATTCTGTTACCCTATCCTGTTTACCCTATAGTATTGGTCATAAAGGTGAAGGGGTATCTTTGTTATTAAATATGGGAGAATATCCCATACTTTTAGATTGTGGGCTGAGTGAGCTTGATTTTGCCAAAGATAGCCAATTTCCGACCGTAGAATTAGTTTTCTGCTCTCATGCTCATAGCGATCACTGTCGAGGACTATTAGCTTTCCATCAAGCTTTTCCCCAAGTACCAATCTATACTAGCAAAGTAACAGCTAAATTACTCCCCCTTAACTGGTCTTTTGACCAAGATGTGACAGAATCCTTACCCTGTAATACTGTGAATTGGCGATCGCCAGTAACGGTTAGAGAAAATCTCCAATTAGAATTATTCCCAGCAGGTCATCTCCCAGGAGCAGCAGCAATCCTTCTGACTTATCACACCCCGAAAAGAGACTATAAGGTGATGTACACGGGTGATTTTTCAGTCTCGAATTTTCAGCTAGTGGAAGGCTTATCCATCGAAAATTTGCGGGGTATCGCTCCAGATGTTTTAATCATTGAAGGGAGTTATGGAACAGTACGCCATCCCCATCGTCGCCAACAAGAAAAGCAACTGATGGAGCGTATTGAAAAGGCTCTGGGGGAGGGAAAAAATGTCTTATTACCAGTCCCGACCGTGGGGTTAGGACAAGAAATTCTGAAACTTTTACGCTCTCATCATCAATTTACTGGTAAAGATTTAGATATTTGGGTAGATGAGAAAGTATCCCGTGCTTGCGATGTTTATTTAGAATTACTATCTCAATTTCCCCTTTCGGTACAAAACTTTGCTAAACATCAATCTCTATTTTGGGATGAAAGAGTGTGTCCTCGCATGAGTAAGTTGCACAGTCTTGAAGATTTACTTCAAGGTAAATTACCTTCTATTGTTTTAATTGACTCTGATTCAGAAATCCTCTCTTATCTATCTCCCGAATTAGGGGAATGGCTTATATTACTACCAGAACATCCTCAAGAATATGTTACTAAGACCACAGCTCAACAATCTCTACAAAATTTAGCATCTGTAACCCTCGAAACCTATCTCTTAGCAGAACATAGTGATGGTCGCAACACAACCCAATTGATTCATAATTTACGACCTCAGCATATTATATTTGTTCATGGCTCTCCTTCTTATTTGGTAGAATTGGCTAGTTTGCCAGAGTTATGTAATCGCTATCAAGTTCATTCTCCTGCTAATGGGACTTTAGTAGAACTTCCGATCGGCGATCGCTTTATTCAACCGAAAACCCCCACACCAACCCATTATGAAGGAGAATTAAGTGAAGCTAGCTCTTATATTAAAATTACTTTTCCTGATACCTTAAATAGAGATCCTCGTTGGAATAAGTTTGCGGATACAGGCATTGTAGAAGCAAGATGGCAAGGAGAAGAACTAATATTGAGGGGTATTCCCCAACGAGAATTGTTAAATTCGGTGAGTGATTCTAAAATGTCTGTTGATCTAGACTGTTGTCGTAGTTGTCGCTATTATCATCATCAGCGTTGTTGGAATCAGGCTTCTCCTCTGTACGGATTTAAAGTTATACCTGAAGGATATTGTCCTGTATTTGAACCATTAGTCAAAGATAACTAAATTTATCTTTTCTTGTTATAACAAGAATTTTCCCCATTTCCTGTTAACCTTTTCTCAAGCCAAAAACTTATTGTTAATAGATACAACAATTTTTAAAACAAAAATACTATCTTGACTCTAGCTAAATTTTCAGTCCTTGAGAGATTACTACATATTTCTTCGACAAATTACTATAGATTGGAGCAATTGAGTACTCTCAAATTTACTAACGTGAACTACCCGCGTTCTTATCGCGAGCTTCCTGTTTCCCGCCGTTGCCTCCTACAAGCAAGCTTATATTTGGTCGCGGAAGGGGCGATTTCAAGTTAATGATTGGAGCAAAACAGTTAAATTTACGGGTGTGTCGCCCCTTCGCGCTCAGCGTCGGTGAGGTTTGACTTACCAAACGTAGCCCTGTACTCTCGTAGTAGTCTAGCTACTACCCAGGCAGAACCGCCAGCACCGTGGGGTTATATTACTTTGTTATTTGGCTAACATATATTTGGACTTTATACGGCTTTGTCTTATTGGCATTGCAACCGCACGTAACACCAGTGATATAGAGGTTTGTCTCGGACTGAGATCTAAGCGCGAATACCTTGGCACACTTCCGAGGAACTAAAAAGCAACTAAGCCAAGCTTTTTAGCAACATTTGTATTATATAATCTCTCAAGTCATTGAGCTATAAAGATTGTGTGTCAAAACTTTAAAGCGTAATACCCTGCCAAAAATTCATCTCACCGTCTATACGGGAGACTTCTTTTTGAAGAAAGTTAAATCTAAAATATAAAATTAAAATTACGATAAATGTTGATGTATCAAGCTGTATATCGCATACTTGACGCGAATTTAGACCGAGCGAGGGAAGGACTAAGGATTATTGAAGAATGGTGTCGTTTTGGTTTAAATAATAGTTCTTTAGCAGAAGAATGTAAAAATATTCGACAAGAATTAGCCCGATTACATAATTGGGAAATACGCCAAGCCAGAAACACCCCTAGTGATGTAGGAACAGAATTATCCCATCCTCAAGAAGAAGTTAGAGACAGCATCGAATCAGTGTTACAAGCTAATTTGTGTCGCATTCAAGAAGCTTTAAGAGTCTTAGAGGAATATGGCAAACTATATCAGCCTCAAATGGGCGCAGTTTGTAAACAAATGCGTTATCGAGTTTATACCTTAGAAAGTAGTTTATTAAATAATAGCCGTTATCAACAACTTTATAGTTCTTATTTATATTTAGTAACTTCTCCTGAAGAGCATTTATTTTCCATCGTTGAATCCGCTTTACAAGGGGGTTTAACCTTGGTTCAGTATCGAGACAAAGAAAGGGATGATAATTTGCGTTTGAGCTATGCTCAACAATTGTGCCAACTATGCCATCAATATAACGCTTTATTTATTGTCAACGATCGCGTTGATATTGCTTTAGCTGTTGGTGCTGATGGGGTACATCTCGGACAACAAGATATTCCCATTTCCTTGGCTAGAGAGATTTTAGGTTCAGGAAAAATCATTGGTCGTTCCACAACTAATACAGAAGAATTAGCTAATGCGATCGCTGAAGGAGCAGACTATGTAGGGGTCGGACCAGTATATAAAACTCCCACTAAACCAGGAAAAGCAGCAGCAGGTTATAACTATATCAGTTATGTGGTAGAAAATTGCCCAATTCCCTGGTTTGCTATCGGGGGAATTGATTTATCTAACATCCAAGAAGTTTTAGCAGCAGGAGTGGAAAGAGTTGCCGTGGTTCGCGCTATCATGCAAGCAGAGCAACCCGATTTTATTACCCGTCAATTTCTCACTTTGTTACAGCCGAAATCTCACTAAATTTTATGCTAGAAACTAACACTACAATTACCATACAAGTTAATGGAGAAACTCAATCTCTTACTACTCCCATTACACTGCCAGAATTGTTGATGAGAATCAATTTTAATCCTCGTCTGATAGCAGTAGAGTATAACGGAGAAATTTTACATCGCCAATATTGGGCTGATACTCAATTACAAGAAGGCGATCGCCTAGAGATAGTTACTATTGTTGGTGGTGGTTAAGAGTCTAGTTGAAATTTATTTAGACGATTTTTGATCCGAGTTAAATGACTATTGGTACTAACAGGCGATCGCGGTACTGGTAACTCTAAGTTCGGCCAGTGCATCAGATCGTTACAAGGACAAACAATTGAAGGTAGTCCCAACTCAACTCTAGCTATGGGCATACCACACCTAGCACAAGGATGTATATCCCAGGCGGGGGAAAGTAGAGTAGCAATTGTAGAGTCTGTTCCTTCTAGATAGCAGTCTTTCCCTTCTAGGTCAGAAACTTTTTGCCAGCACTCTTCAAACTGCTGAGAATAAGTACCCCCTTCCATCACAGGTTTAGGCAACAACATTTCCCGACCGTTAGCCAGCACCAACTTCTTGCCTAACTGAAACCAGTGGGCAAGATACAATTTTACGTTTTTAGTTGATGCCATAAAAAATTGTGCCTAGCGTGAGGACTTAAGTAAAGTATAGTCTTTTATCAATTATTTTCATTGTAGTAAGTATTTTTAAGTCACAGAGCCATACTTAACTTGAGCTTTACAATTGATGATGTCACCGAGTCTGAGATGGGGAATGGGGACTGGGGAGATAGGGAGACTGGGGGTACGGGGAGAAGTAATACTTGCTACTTATTACTTATTACTTGGAAATAGCGATCGCTCTATTTTTTCATTTTGTTGATAGACTTTAGGGTAGAATTTAGCAACAATAAAAAGTACATGAAATGGATTGAATGGGCTAGAAAACTCCAAGCTATTAGCCAAACGGGATTGCACTACGCTACTGACCAATTCGATCAAGAACGCTATCGTAGAATTGGAGTAATCTCATCAGAAATTTTAGCAAGTCATACTAATTTATCTGTTGATGATTTTTTACAACTTAACGCTGCTGAATTTGGCTATGCCACCCCTAAAGTTGACGTGCGGGGAGTTATCTTTAAGGATGCCAAAATTTTACTAGTAAGAGAGATCGCGGATAATGGACGATGGACGTTACCAGGAGGATGGGCAGATGTGAATCAAACTCCTAGTGAATCGGTAATTCGTGAAGTTTTTGAAGAATCGGGTTTCCAAACAAGGGTTGTTAAATTACTAGCTGTTTATGATCGAGAAAAACAACAACATCCACCAGCGTTTCCTTATCACATATACAAACTCTTTTTTCACTGTGAAATTATTGGAGGTGAAGCTAAAGTTAGCATTGAAACCAGTGAGATAGCTTGGTTTGGAGAAGATGAGATTCCAGAGTTATCAGAATCTAGAGTCAAAAAATCACAAATATCAAGATTTTTTGAATATTATCAACAACCAAATTTACCAACAGACTTTGATTGAAATTTTTTTTATGAGGGAGATCAAGTTTCCTGAATCTAGAAGTTTATTTTACGTCATATTTTTACCTTTATTTTGAGGATTTTTAGGTCGTTCAATTCAACGAGCAATCGCGATCACAGCTATATTAGCTTTTATGGGAGTCGGGTCAATATCCTATGAAGGCTCATCCCCAAATCTGGTAGTAGCAACAGATTTAAGTTGGGCAATTTTAGATCATCCTTGATCGTTATATTCCTCATCCCTTTTTTGACATTTTTCTGGTTGATTTTTTCCCTACTTATCTTGTAAGAATCTACTATCGCCATAACTCAGCAATCGCTCCAAAGAAGCTAAGTTATTTTGCCAAACAGCAGCTTGATAAGGGCTGATAGTTTTATTTTCTTCAATCCATCGGGGAAATTTGCGACGTAGAGAAGAAAGGGTTAGTTTGGCAGAAAGAAGACGACGTTTAGAGGGTTCATCTGCTAATTTTTCTAAAACCAAGGCTAATTCATCAGCTTTTGTTCCCCACTGCTTGAGAGTACTTTCACTCATAGATATTTGGTTGTTACTCAGAAAAAAGTTCCATTCTTTTTGTAAGGTGTTGTAGCGGGATAAAGTCGCCTGAAAGGGTTGACGGTGGGGTAAAGGTTGTGATTGTTGTGTATTAGTATTGCCATTGGTGCGACTAAATATACTAACTAAATTAGGATTAAAGTTTTCTGCTGCAAAAAAAGCGAATCCTTGAGTAGTCATACCTCTGAGTAACTGGGTCTGATCTACTGCCACAATATCTGGTACATTCAGAAGCCGAACACTCGGTAGTAGTAAAGCTGTGCCTTCGTCTTCCTCAAATAAAGGACGAGTTAATTGGGTTAGCTGTTCTGTATCCAATGCATAGGTCATTGGTACTAATATATCGATCCATCCTTGTCTGACCCATTCTTCCCAATGTTGCTGTATTTTGTTAAGACGCTGATGACGAGGCATGGGGAAAACAGCAGTAGATAAGATTAAATCGGGTCTTTTTTGTTTAAGTCTTTGAGATACAGATGCGACAAAATTATCTACTTGCCTAATACGAAACCCTGTCCACTGCGACCACAAAGGGTCACTTAAATTCAGAGTAATCGGATCGACTCCTGTCAGTTTTTGGAATTCTTGACGGGATGCAATACTGTAGCCAAAGTTAATTGAGCCATTGTGATTCTGGAACGGATAGCGGATATAGTCTAGTTGAATTCCGTCCACATCATAACTGGTGGCAATTTCTTCAAACAGTAAAGTTAGATAGCGTTGTACTCCAGGGTTTGCAGGGTCAAAAAAAGCTTTCCCTGAACTATGATGAAAACGATTTCCTGCTTCGTCGGTGATTGCCCAATCAGGATGTCGCTCCAGAACTGGTCCTAGATAATTTTTTGGCTCATTGATAATAATATTATGGCGTTGATTGACTGCTGCAAAAGTCCACACCCAAGCGTGTAATTCCATACCCCGCTCATGAGCTAGTTTGACAGCAGCTTTAAGAGGATCCCAACCTTTGGTTAAGGGATTTTGTTGGGGCGCAATTTTACTGGGGTAAATTGTATAGCCAGAGTTAACAGTTTCAAAAAATACGGTATTAATCCCCGCTTTTGCCATATTGTCAAATATTTTTGCTAAATCTGCTTCGTTTCTGGTTTTAACAATAGTTCCACGGTCAAGCCAAATAGCACGAATTTCTGACTTTGAGACTTGACGGTCTGTAGGATAATTATCCCAAAGACTGCGCCTTGCTTCTAGCCATTGAGCTTGAGCTTGAGAGCCTCTACCTTGTCGGGCTAGGTCAGAAAATTTTTGTAGCTTATTTCTGGCTTCTCTAAGTACTTGGTGTGCATCACGATAGCGAGAATGTTTAAATGAATTCCTGATTTGTTGCTTATTTGTGGTATCTTGAGTGAGTAACTGCTCGATCGCCTGACTAGTAGAAAAGTCTAGATTACTGGCAATGGCATCTGCTGTTAATAGGGTACTTTCAAAGCGAGAAATCAAACCCTCTAATTCTTCAGTCATTTGCTGGACTTGAGAGGAAGTAAGGGTAATACTAGGGCGGGAATTAATGGAAGAGTGAGAACGCTCTAGTTGCCAACCAGGAATAAAGGGCTGAGGTTCTTCTCGGGGTATCGCATCGGGACGACAGGAAGTAGCAGGACTGTAGTTGGTGGGAGTCAACCTGCCGTAGGTACTAATTCCGTAGCGATTCAGGGCTGCTTGTAACCAGGCTGTATCTAAATTGGCATTTGCGACGGCTTCTACTCCCCAACGCCAACCTAATACTGTAGAGTTATCTGTCACCATAGCTGCTGCTGATTGGTTATCATCTAGCCAGACAGCAGCAGTTCGACTATTGGGAGAAGAAGGAAACAGAACCGCACCCACAAGGTTTGTTTTCAGTTGTTGGCGACCCAACCATTCTGGGGGGCTGTTGGGAGCAAGCTCTAAGTTGGAGGGGGAGGAGAGCGGGTATGCCCAATATGCACCAAATAAAGAGCGTAGTTGATCGCGAATTTCGACTCTAGATAAATTACCAGTAGGACCAGAGACAATGACTTTACCGCCTCGATTCATCCATCTCTCTATGATGTTTGCCTGAACTGCATCGAGAGTTTCAACGCTAGGCAAAAGCAAAACGCTAACAGTTCCTAAGTCTAGCTCTGCTTTCCAATTGGTGGTTTCCACTATACAGTAGTTAATGCCTACTCTTTCCAAACGGCTGCTGATTTCTGACCATTGCCGAGCATTTTCAGGACTTTTAACAACTCCTAATACTTCTCCTGTTGCCATTGCAGGAGACGCTGACAGAGTCAAAGGCAATAAAGAGTAAGCAAGCTTAAATAGTGCTTTTTGTTTTAGATTTGACAAGAAACTTAGCCTGGTACTAAGTTGTTGCCAACGAGAGGCATTTCTTAACACGAACTTCTCCTTTTACCTTTAACTGTCTCTGTTAGTAAATTAATAGACTATAAATGTCAAATTAACGATCAATCATTAATAATTAATTGTGGCACCTCATTTCCTTGAGGATTCTTAAAAAATGATTTTATCACTTTTTACTGTGTCAAGGTTGAGGCTTCAAAGTAGTAATCACTACTTATTGTTCCCAAAATAATTGATAGTTTTAACGACATGTCAAAATAATTCCCCCTAGTCAATGTTGGGGAGTATTAATTGTCCCCTTGACTAACACGACGAATATTGATAATGTCGCTCATGTTTTTGACTCTCTTTATTGTGTATTCAAATTGCTGGCGATCGCGTATATCCAGACTGAGGTAAATTAGAGCAGGTTTGTTGGGACTGGTTTTGACTCCTGCGTTACGGACGTTAATGTTTTGATCGCTAAAACGAGACAAAATATCTTTAAGAACTCCCACTCGGTCGAGAGCTTCGATTTGAATATCTACTGGATAAGTTAGAGGTCTTCCTTGCTCATCAATGGGATTCCAATTGACAGGAACTAATCTATCTCCTGGTATTTGTTCTACATTGGAACAACCTTGACGATGAATAGAAATTCCGCGAGAGCTACGGGTGACAACGCCAATAATTGGCTCTCCTGGTAAGGGTTTACAACAACCTGCTATATGATAGAGTAGTCCTTCTACTCCTGCTATGGGAGATTTACTTCCTTTAGATATAGGAACTTCAGTGGTTAGGCTAGAACTCAGGTTGGCTATTTCCTGTTGTTGGGTAACTTCTTCTACTGGTTGCTGTTCTTTAATAACTTCTCGCAGACGATTAACTACCTGATTTAAAGTGACTTCTCCATATCCTAGGTCTGCTATGAGGTCATCTACAGATTGGTAGTTACATCTTTGGGCGGTTATTTGCATTGATTCTGATTTGAGTAAAGAATCCATACCACTTTTGCCCATTTCTTTTTCTAATAGTCCTCGTCCGCGACTAATATTTTCATCACGATTAGAGCGTTTATACCACTGACGAATTCGGTTACGAGCGGTGGGAGAAACCACAAAGTTGAGCCAATCAATATTAGGATGGCTGTTGTTTTGGGTAATAATCTCCACAATATCCCCGTTATTTAAGGGAATATCTAGGGCTGACCAACGGCCATTGACTCTTGCTCCTTTCATATGGTTGCCGATTTCAGTATGAATGCGATAGGCAAAATCTACTGGAGTAGCACCTTGAGCCAAAACTACAACGTCTCCCTTGGGAGTAAACACATAAACATCATCTTCAAACAGATTATCTTTCAGACTTTCGATGTATTCTTGAGCGTCTTTTAGGTCATTTTGCCAGTCTAGTAGCTGTCTGAGCCAAGTAAATTTCTCATCATCAGAACTCATTTGGGTGTTACTTGAGCCTGTTTCTTTGTATTTCCAGTGAGCAGCAATCCCGTATTCTGCGATGTGGTGCATTTCCATTGTCCTAATTTGGACTTCTAGGGGACGACCATTTAATCCCACAACGGTGGTGTGTAAGGATTGATAACGATTGGGTTTGGGTAAGCCAATGTAGTCTTTAAATCTACCTGGAATGGGTTTAAAAGCGTCGTGAACCACTGCTAGAGAGCGATAACACTCGTCGTTCTTTTCCACAATGATTCTTAAAGCAGCTATATCGTATATTTCCTCAAATTCTTTGTTTTGTCGCTGCATTTTTTGATAAATACCATAAAGATGCTTGGGTCTGCCTTTAAGTTCTAAAACCTTAATTCCCAACTTATCTAAGCGAGATCGCAGTGTTTCAGTCATTTGCTCGATTCTGGCTTCGCGAGAATCTCTCCGTTCTGCAATGAAAGCTTTGATTTTGTTATAATCATCTGGCTCTAGATATTTAAAACATAAATCTTCTAATTCCCACTTAAAACGTCCAATTCCTAATCTATTGGCAAGGGGAGCAAAGATTTCTCTAGTTTCACGACTGATCCGCTCTTGTTTCTCTGGTTTGAGGTGTTCTAGGGTACGCATATTGTGGAGGCGATCTGCTAGTTTGACGATGATCACGCGAATATCTTTTGCCATCGCCAAAAACATCCGCCGAAAATTCTCAGCTTGCCGTTCAGTTGTACTAGAAAAATTAAATTTCGAGAGTTTGGTAACTCCTTCTACTAATCGTCTAACATCTGTACCAAAAAGTTCTTCAATTTGTTCTGGAGTGACTTCGGTATCTTCTACAATGTCATGAAGAAAACCTGCTGCAATGGTAACATCATCCCCTCCTAAATCCCTTAAGAGTCCTGCAACTGCTACTGGATGGGCAATATAGGGTTCCCCTGATTTTCGGTATTGACCTTCATGAAGTTTAAAGGCAAAATCGAAAGCGCGACATATTAAATCTGTGTGTGGATCTGCTTGGTCAGATTGCTGCTTGAGCATACATTGTTGTAACCAGCTAGGAAGTTCAAATTCGGTAGTGAGACTTTCTACGATAGATATAGCAGTCATAATGGCAAGGGTCTAATTTGAGGGTTTTGGGGGCAAGAAACCTAGGAAAATAAATCAATTATCGCGAAATTTCCCAGTATTGATTTATTAGAAAATAAAAAAATAATATATATATCTGCCACAAGCAGCTACTCAAGTTAGTTAATTTACTAGAGTAGGTATTTCTTGCAAGACTATATATAGTTATTTAAAGATATTAGTAAAGTATAAGCCGTGACTAGGATCAAATAGAAGCTAATAAATCAAGCTAACTTAGCAAAATTTTACCTTAATTGGGGTAAAAAGTGATATAAATTACGAAAATAAAATTAAATGTTATCTCTGTTACATAAAAAAGCTTATCAGGAATTCTTGACTTGGCTGAATCGCTGGCAAAATTTGTTAGCAAATCATGACAAAGTTCAGGAGATGACCCAACAATTTCCTGATTTACAGCAGTGGTTTCAACAAGAAATTATGACTTTGACAGATGAAGAATTAGACACAACAGTGGTTTCTTTATGGCGATCGCTGCATACTGAAATACAGCGAGAATTTCGATTATTAAGTACAGATATGCTATTTTTAGCCTCTTCTCGTCAAGCTAGCACTACAGAAAGTCGGCTGAAACTAATTGGCGATCGCATTACGAGATTAATTGCTTATTGTCAGAAAATATTATCTCTAGCAGAAGAAAACAGCAAATAGCAAGTAGCAATAAGCAAATTTAATGGATTTTTCGATTGTCTATCATGAAGATTATGTTGCGCCTTTACCAGATAACCATCGCTTTCCGATGGCAAAGTTTGCACTGCTGCGAGACTTACTCTTAAAAGATGGCATAGTTAAACCAAAAGATATTTATACTCCTGAGTTACCATCCCCTGAAGACATTGGTTTAGTACATAATTCCGATTATATTAAAGGCTATTGTGAGGGGACTTTAGAATATAGAGTACAGCGTCGAATTGGTTTACCTTGGAGCGAAGCTTTAGCTAGACGTACTTGTATTGCAGTGGGTGGTACAATTTTAACAGCACAACTCGCCCTACAACAGGGATGTGCTTGTAACACTGCTGGCGGTACACATCACGCCTTTCCTAATTATGGTTCAGGATTTTGTATTTTTAATGATATCGCGATCGCCTGTAAAGTATTGCTAGAAAAAGGCTTAGTCAAAAAAATTTTAATTGTCGATCTAGACGTACATCAAGGAGATGGTACAGCTTATATTTTTCAAGATGACTCCCGTGTTTTTACTTTTTCTATGCACTGTGAAGCTAATTTTCCAGGGAAGAAACAACAAAGCGATTTTGATATACCACTTCCTGTAGGGATGGATGATGATGGTTATTTACAGATACTAGCGAAACATCTACCAGATTTATTATCTCAGGTAAAACCCGACTTAGTGTTTTATGATGCAGGAATAGACACCCATGTCGGCGATCGCTTAGGTAAGTTATCCTTAACAGACTGGGGTATATATCGTCGCGAAAGAATGGTATTAAGTACTTGTCTAGCTGCTGGTTATCCTGTTGCTACTGTTATTGGTGGAGGTTACAGCAAGAATATGTCATCTTTAGTTTATCTTCATTCTCTACTGTATCGTGCTGCAAAAGAAGTGAATTGTTAGATAATAGGTAAGTTGGCGTTGCTGAGGCGCGGGTATGAAATAAATATGGTTTGTAGCTGTCAGCTTTTACGACAATAAGTCTCTTAAAATAGACAGAATAGCTCTTTGTTATCAAAACTAGATAAGAATTCTCTTGAGAGGACACAGGTAGTATTAGCCAAGAAATAAATTTCTTGGTGATTTATACCACTGGTGCAAGCTCTGAGTTTTAACTATTTTTGAGGTAGGTAATCAAAGTAATATATTTATTCTTTCATATCCTGATTCAGCAACGTCCCTAAGTTTAATTAATTTATAGTTTTAAACTATGGAATGTTCAATTATTAGTCGTGCTGGACAAGTTTTAGCTAGAGGAAAATTATTTTTATCCCAAGAAGAAGATGGTAAAACAAGATTAAATTTGAAAACTAATGGCGGTAAATTAATTGCAGGAGGAATTGTAGGGGAAGATGGAGATTTATCGGCTGCTAGTGATGAACTGTTTAATAATTGTTATGCAACTTGGCGTATGACTGGCTTAACTTTGAGTATTAATATTAGATAAATTCAAGACATTAAGTTGAGTAAACTGCGTAATCGTCGGAACAGCCAAATAATTCCTGATAGGCTGTAACCAAAATAGTAAAGGAAGGGAGGCTTATATACTTCAATTTTATATAGGCTTGGAAACAGTAACCCCGCCGTGGAATAGAAACTCATCTACCAGAATGTAATATCAAGAAATTTAACTAAGCAAGACAAGTAACTGATGAAAATTAAAAGTTCTTATGAACGTCCAAGAGGTATTGATGCGGTAATTTTACTAACTGCAATATTTTTAGTTATTGTTTTGCTCTTGCATCATGGAAGCTATACAATAAATTATCTGGGACCTCTTCACCGATATCACATTAATAAGTTCTTACAAAAGTTTGCTGTCGGTGGTTTTCTTTTTCTTTCAGGATTTAAGCTTACGAAATCAAAAATATCTAACTCATCCCGTGAGTTTCTCGTTAATAGATTTTTTAGAGTTTACTTATTATACTTGCTCGCTTTGATTGTTTTTTCGTTTACTGCATATCCTGACTTAAATAATGGAATTTTTCCTTCTTGGTCTAATTTCATCTTACATTCTTTTTGTATTCAATCCCTAATACCTCACTTTTTTCAACAAGATTATAATACTATTTGGTTTGTAAGTGTTCTTTTCTTTTGTTATGGATTCTTTCTCCTGACGCGAAGATTGTTAGATAAACTGCACCTCTTTTTAATAATTCTCTTTATAGTAATTGTGGCTATTTCTTTAATACGTCATCTTGCTTCTTTATATGAAGTTAATATTTTTCATCAATATCTGGACACATGGTTAGCCTTTTTCTCTTTGGGCATGGTTTACTCAAAAAATCAAAAAAGAATAAATAGATTGAACACCAAGTTGTTTGCGTGTTCATCCTGTATTAGTTTCATTCTTCTAATTGCTCTTTATAATGCTACGGAAATTGAGGGATTGCTTATCTATACTATAGAAAGAATTTTAATATTAGCTAGCACTTTATCTTTATATTTTATACAATTCAAAATTCATCCCCATATATATGTTTCGAGGCGAGTTAGTAGTTTCCTAAAATGGATTTCATATTCATCTTTTTGTGTGTTTCTGTTTCATCGTTCCATTTGGAATTTGTTAGTGAAATTTTGGAGTGATGAATCTTTCTATCAATCAATATTTATTTTAGTTCTAGGAATACCAATTATCTTGATATTAAGTTATCGAATACAAGTAACTTATAATCAAGTAATTACAAATATTCGCCAACGTATTTCTCTTTGATAGATTATTTTTAAGTTTTGTAGGTTGAATTAAACGAAGTGCAACCCAAAGCCAGTCATCAGTCATCAGTTATCAGTTATCAGTCATCAGTAATAATCAATCCCCAATCCCCATTCCCTAATTCCCTAATTCCCTAATTCTCTAATTCCCCATTCCTAACTACTTAATATTAAATGTTAAATAATTCAAGATGCTCTCGCATTTCTGGAATTTAAGCTTTATTGAGTCAAATTTTAAGCTTGTTTTCAGCTAAGATTGAGAACCTAGATTCTGTAAGTAACATTGTAGTGAAATATTTAACTTAAAGTTATGAAAGTTTCTAAAAGCCTGAAATTAGGGGTATTAGTACTTATAGGAGTAATGTTAGCTGCTGCGCCAGTTCAAGCACAAGAAGCAATTAGTAGTGGTGGTTTTAATCCCCAAGAAATATTACGTAATGCCTTAGAGTGGATTGATGGTCTTGGTGCTATTGGCGCGATCGCGTTTATGATAATCTATATAGTAGCTACAGTAGCATTTTTACCAGGATCGGTTTTGACTCTAGGTGCAGGAGTTGTCTTTGGAGTGGTTCTTGGTTCAATTTATGTTTTTATTGGTGCAACCATCGGTGCAACTCTCGCTTTTTTAGTAGGGCGTTATTTAGCCAGAGGTTGGATATCTCAGAAAATTTCTGGTAATGAAAATTTTGCAGCTATAGATAATGCTATAGGAAGAGAAGGCTTAAAAATTGTCTTGTTAACTCGCTTATCTCCTGTATTTCCCTTTAATTTGCTCAATTATGGTTTAGGTATAACAGGAGTTTCTTTAAAAGATTATGTCATAGGTTCAGTAGGGATGATTCCAGGCACAATAATGTATGTCTATCTTGGCTCTCTAGCAGGAAATATCGCTACTATTGGGGGCGCGGATCAACCCACAAACCCTACAATTACTTGGGCTATTCGCATCATTGGGTTTATCGCTACTGTCGCCGTTACCTTATATGTTACCAAAGTTGCTCGTAAAGCCTTAGACGAATCAATAGCAGTAAACCAGTAGGGGTGCAAGGCTTGCGCCCACACAACAAAATCAATATCCAATAAAAATAATGAATATTCAACCTCACGCTACAACTATTTCTCCTTTAGACGAATACAACCAAAAATTACTAGATAACGTTCATCCTTCAGATTGGGTAAATCCTACACCAGCAGACATCTATGACTTAGTGGTAATAGGCGCAGGTACAGCAGGATTAGTTACAGCAAAAGGCGCAGGAGGATTAGGTTTAGGCTTAAAAGTTGCTCTAGTGGAAAAGCATCTGATGGGGGGAGACTGTCTCAATGTCGGTTGTGTCCCTTCTAAGTGTATGATTCGTTCAGGGCGTGCAGTAGCAGATATTAGAGATGCTAAGGCTTTTGGGGTAACTTGTTCTGGAAATACTGAAATTGATTTCCCGACAGTAATGGCAAGGATGCGGAAAGTCAGAACTAAAATTAGTCCAGTAGACTCTGCTATTAGTGCCAAAAAAGTTGGGGTAGATGTATTCTTTGGAGAAGGAAGTTTTACTAGCAACAATACTCTGACTGTAGAAGGGCAAACCCTACGCTTTAAAAAAGCTGTAATTGCTACAGGAGCCAGAGCAGTAAAACCTAAAATAGAAGGCTTAGAAGCAGCAGGATATTTAACCAACGAAACTGTTTTTTCTCTTACAGAACTTCCTCCCAGATTAGCAGTTATTGGTGGGGGTCCTATTGGATGTGAATTAGCTCAGGCTTTCCAGCGTTTAGGTAGTCAAGTAACTCTATTCCATCGAGGAAATCACGTCTTAAATAAGGAAGATGCAGAAGCAGCCGAAATAGTCCAACAAGCTCTGATTAAAGATGGTATTCGCTTGGTTTTAGGCTGTCAAATGGAAGGAATAGAAAAAACTCCTGAAGGAAAAATTATTCACTTTCAATGTAATGGTGGCAGAGATTCAATAGTGGTAGATGAAATCTTGGCTGGTGCTGGCAGACAACCCAATGTAGAAAGTTTAAACTTAGAAACTGTGGGAGTAGAATATGACCCCAGAAAAGGAGTAATTGTTAACGACAACCTGCAAACTAGCAACCCCAAAATCTACGGAGCAGGAGATATCTGCATGAATTGGAAGTTTACCCATGCAGCAGACGCAGCAGCCCGAATTGTGCTAAAAAATACTCTATTTTCCCCTTTTGGCTTCGGAAAATATAAACTTAGTGATTTGGTAATGCCTTGGGTAACATATACTGACCCCGAAATTGCTCATGTGGGAATGTATGAAGCCCAAGCCCAAGCCAAAGGCATTAATTGTAATATTATCAAAATTGACTTCGATGATGTCGATCGCGCTCTTGCCGATGGAGAAACAGAAGGCTTCTTAAAAATTCTTCATAAAAAAGGTTCAGATGAAATTTTAGGCGCAACTATTGTGGCTCGTCACGCAGGAGAAATGATTAGTGAAGTGACAACCGCCATTGTCCATAAAATTGGACTGAGTAAAATGTCTAGTGTAATTCATCCCTATCCTACTCAAGCAGAAGCCATTAAAAAAGCTGCAGATGCTTACAGACGTACATTGCTAACCCCTACCAGTAAGAAGTTTTTGGGATTGTTAACAAAACTATCTTGATTTTAGGAGATAATCCATCGAACTCACGTTATATTACAAAAACCGACTCAGATCAAACTCCTCATTTGTTTTCTCTTCTGCAAATCTTTCACTGTTAAGAATTAATAACAGTCTCTCTGTATAATCCACTGCACCCCGTAACTCTTCTCGTAGTTGTTCCAAGCCTCCATTAGCATATTCTTCCAAAATTTTGACCCTTTGGGCTTCTGCATCAGCATCATAAGCTGAGAGAATATTAATATCTTGAGTATGTGCGATCGCAATTAACTTAATTACCCAGTCATAACCGCGAGATATAAAGACTTCTAAACTGATTGGTGCTGGTTCACTTTGGGATATTTCCTTAAGAGGGACTCTTTTTTGATGTTTAACGCCGAAACTAGCAGCAAAAATCACAATATCTGCATAAGTCTGAAAATTTCCTGTAGTTCCTTTCGTATCCAACAATTTTTGCACCAAATCTGCTTTATCTTTAGCAACTCTAACTCTGGGTAATGCCATATTTCTATATAATTGAAAATTTAGCTTTGTTGGCGGGAAGCCCCGCGTTCTGTGCGATAGCACGAACGTCGGGGTCGCTCCGCGCACCTTCGGTGAGAAAGCCAACGCAGGATTTATCGGTTATAACTTTAGAATGAGCGAATTGAAATCTTCATATAGCAAGGGTTTCACCCATTGTATAATAATTTTGGTTGTTGACCCGCCCGACTGAAAGACAACGGTTTAAAGACACTCCAGAGATCGGGGAATTTGAAGCCCACTGCTTCACTTGGTACTAAGTCCAATAAGCATGGCGGATAAGGCAAAATCAATTCAATACTCCTGTGGGACGCGGGAGTCTGCCTGGGTAACGGCTAGACCGTTGCAAGAGTACAGGGCATCGATAGATAGCCAAACCTCTGGAGGCAATAGAAGACTTGCCATAAGCTTGCTTGTGGAAAGCATTTGTCAGAAACAGGAAGCCCACACCATACCGAAAGTTGGTGTTGGGTAGTTCACAAAGGTAATCTATTGCCTAAAAACCTATAAAATTTAGAATTCCCTGTTGACTTCTAGTAGTCATTTTCTTAATAGTAGATATACCCAGTCTCAAAGACTGCATTTTTAGCAAAATTATATCGGTTGTAAATAACCATGCTAAATCCCAACTTGGATGAAATCCAATTGAACAAAGAGGAGTATCAAACTTACTCCCGTCACATTATATTGCCAGAGGTAGGACTGGAAGGACAGAAACGCCTCAAAGCTGCTAGTGTTCTGTGTATCGGAACTGGTGGACTAGGTTCACCCTTATTGTTGTATCTAGCAGCAGCAGGAATTGGCAGAATTGGGATTGTTGATTTTGATATTGTGGATAAATCTAATTTACAGCGACAGATTATTCATGGTACAGCTTGGGTCGGTAAACCCAAAATTGAATCAGCAAAAGAGCGCATCTTACAAATTAATCCCAACTGTCAGGTTGATCTATACGAAACAGCCCTTACCTCCGCCAACGCCCTTGATATCCTCGAACCTTATGACATAGTAGTAGATGGGACAGACAACTTTCCTACTCGCTATCTCACTAATGACGCTTGTGTCCTCTTAAACAAGCCTAATGTTTATGGTTCGATTTTCCGCTTTGAAGGACAAGCTACAGTCTTTAACTACCAAGATGGTCCCAATTATCGCGACCTTTATCCTGAACCCCCACCACCAGGAATGGTACCTTCTTGTGCAGAAGGAGGAGTATTAGGGGTACTTCCTGGTATTATCGGCACAATTCAAGCTACAGAAACCATTAAGATCATACTCGGTGCAGAAAACACCCTTAGTGGCAGACTTCTACTATATAATGCTTGGGACATGACCTTTAGGGAACTTAAATTACGTCCCAACCCAGAACGTCCCGTGATTGAGAAATTAATTGATTACCAACAATTCTGCGGTATTCCCCAAGCTAAAGCCGAAGCGGAAAAAACTACTGTTCCAGAGATGACAGTACAGGAATTGAAACAACTTCTTGAGAGTAATGCAGATGATTTTGTGTTACTAGATGTTCGTAACCCCAACGAGTATCAAATTGCTAAAATTCCTGGTTCTGTATTAGTACCTCTACCAGATATTGAAAACGGTTCTAGTATCGACAAAGTCAAAGAATTGGTTAACGGTCATCGTCTGATTGCTCATTGTAAAATGGGTGGGCGTTCTGCTAAAGCTTTAGCTATTCTCAAAGATGCTGGAATTGAAGGGATAAACGTCAAAGGTGGAATTAGAGCTTGGAGTCAAGAAATTGATTCTAATGTCCCCGAATATTAACTAAGGGATGAGTAATGAAGGATGGTGAGATAGCAGGATATTTTATTAAATAAAAACTTCTCATCTGCCATTAGCAAAAAGTAGGGTGGGGTGTGCCTCGCCCTACAACCCTGACAAATTTTCTGACACAAGTTCTAAAATCATTTCGTTCTTGGGAATAAAAGCTAAGCTCTCATAAACAGATTTGCTATGAGGTGAAGCGTTAAGAATAGCGTCAGAAACCTCGGTGATGAAGCAACCCCATTCCTGAAGGAAGGGGCTTGAAGATTTAGTATCTGACCAGCTACCTCTAAATATGGGGGTGATATCGATAAGAGTTAAAGACCTACCTTGAAGTGCGTGCCAGCTTCAAGCTCTAGAACCAAAATGTTAAACAGTTGTAAGAGGTTAAAACAGTGCATTGAGGATAGTACCGACCGATATCTAGGCGAGGCAAACCTTACACCTAACCGTAGAAGAGACAAAACCATGTCTAATTACGTTTTTGTTCTAGATGCCAACAAGCAGCCCTTAGAGCCATGTACTCCAGGTATGGCTCGTAGCTTGCTCAAAGCAGGTAAGGCTGCGGTATTTAGACAATATCCATTTACTATTATTTTGAAAAAAGTGGTTGAACCTAGGTCGGTAAAACACCTGTGTCAACTTAAATTAGATCCAGGCAGCAAGGTACTTGGTATAGCCCTATTGCAAGAAAATAAGCTTATCTGGGCAGCAGAACTCACCCATCGAGGTCAACAAATTAAAGATAGTTTAGAATCTCGTCGTTCCCTTAGACGTGGGCGTAGAGCTAGAAAAACTAGGTATAGAACCCATTTGGGTTCTTGGAGAAAGAGGTATAATCAGAGAAAAATGCCTTATTCAAGCAGTTTGACGGATAAAGAGTGGGAAATTATTGAACCCCTGTTACCCAAAAAGAAAAGAACCAAACCCCCAACGTGGAGCAAGAGAGAAATCTTAGATGGGGTCTTGTATCAACTCAAGAATGGTTGTAATTGGTGTGATTTACCAAAAGATTTTCCTCCCTATTCAACAGTATTTTGGCATTACAAACAGTGGCGATCACAAGGAGTAATTGAGGACATCAGAGATGTGTTGCATAGTCAAGTCCGCCAACAGGTAAAAAAAACGCCAAATGGACAACTCTAATTATCATTGACTCACAAGCAGTAAAAAATACTTGTAATGCTAGTGTAGAGTCAAAGGGGTTTTGTTTTTACAAATCCACGCTCCGGAATTAAGAGGCACAAAGGCTGTAGATACTTTGGGGTTTCCTTTTTTTTGTCACTGTACTCCTGCCAATGTATCTGATGATCAGGGATTAATTGAAATGTTGTCTGACAACATTGATTACTTCAAATCTAAACCTGTCAACATTCCCAAAATTACCATCCTTCTTGATAACGGATATCACCCCGAAAAACTCTCAGAAGAGTTGAAAAAACTTTATCCTCAGATAATGAATAAGATTAGGTTTAAGTTATCGCCCAAACAGTTCTTAGCTCAAAAGAAAGAAGAGGGGAAAACAGGCTTTATCCCAGTCAAAGCCAGATGGGTAATAGAAAGAACTAACTCTTGGATGGAAAGATGTAAAAGCTTGGTCAAAAATTTTGAAAGAACTCTCGATCATGCCACCACTAAGGTTAATCTTTGTTTTGTCAGACTGATGCTTAAAAGACTAGCGATCGCGTAGAACCCAAATGGGTTCTATAGA
>JASJCP010000217.1 GCA_030065935.1 Xenococcaceae cyanobacterium MO_167.B27 | reverse complement strand
ATGGGTAGGTGCAGCCATCTAATTGCTGAAGACCCCCTGAATTTTTTTCTCCTCTCTCATCTATCCCTAACTTTTTTAGTTGCTTTGGTTTATCTGTTTTCAATTCTGCGAATTTTTCTTTTAATATTGTTTCTACTTCTTTTTGACTCAAACCATTTCTTTGGGCGACATTTTTGACATCACTTTCAACTACTTCTGCAATAATTTTTTCAGCCAATCTTTCTGTATAAGTTCTAGTTTTTTTGATAGAATCAAAATGTTCTGTAAAAGGTTTTTGACAATTAGAACACTTGAATTGTCTTCGATTTACTTTTATAGTCATTTCAATTAAGTTTGAGACAAAGCATTCTTCCTATCACAAGTCTTTGAAGAAAAAAGTGTTTCATTTTTATTTGAAATGACTATAAATATACATCCTGTTCCATAATTGGTAAATCTCTGACTAAATATTGATAATTTTGATGTAATTTGTCACTCTTTTCACCACAAGACGTACAACAAGCTTTTTTCTCTTTCTTTTCTACAATAAGAATTAATCCGAATCCTTCAATAAACCGATAATTTTTAACCTTAAATTCTGGTAACAAATGATTGAAAAATAAAGGGGGTCTTCAATAACCGATAACTAAAGAGCTTTGACCCTTGACTAAAGTAACAAGACCCCCTTTATTTTTTTTATCTTCTTCTGTAAATTAATTATTTGCTCGAATATATTAAGTTGAGGAAAAGATGCCATTAAAATAAAAAAGTAAATAAAATAGCTTGTATACCAAAATTTAAACTATAGGAAAAAGCTTGATAAGTCAAGATATATATGGGTTTGATAGTTTTATTTATTCTTTTTATTTCGTTGGTTTTTTAGCGTTGCTTCGCACTCGCGTAGCGAGACCGCCTATATTTAAGCATGACGAAATCGGAAGAACCAGAATTATTAGAGCTAATGATTGGTGGTCTTAATTTTGGAGTAAATACAAACCACAAGCTTATCTAAACATAGCAAATAATAACCTATATCCGAAATTAGATTTAGCGAGTTAAAGTTATTTTTGAAATAAAAATAACTGCTCTATTTTATGGATACTAACCTCTTAGTTTTCTACTTTTAAATATCAAGTAAACCCTAATAAAAATTCTCTTGTCCGCCATCAAACTAGACGGTTTAGTTTGGCTGCTTTAGCGCACCGCGAAGCCTAATCTAGAGCGATCGCCTTTCTGGAGCAGCAACGACTTTTGACTGCACCCCATTTATCATGGTTATATATATCCTAAATGAGTTTTATACTGCAACTTAAACCAAATTTGAGGGGAACAAAATGAACCAGAACCGTCCTAAACTAAAAAGTCCACGACAGTTAAACTTGAAGAAACCCACACAAATTCAATCGCTTCAACCCCTCACATTGGAGGAGCTTGACGCAATATCTGGTGGACCTCAACTGATAGTAACTAGACCTAATTGAAAACATTTGGGGATAGCTCACTTATATTTCAGTACATGAAAATCACCACCAAATTATTCAGTCAGTCATTTGTGGTGCCATCAAACTAACAAACAATCCTTCTACTGCTTTTAATTCATCGAAGGCTCCCTGTTGTACTATCTTTCCATTTTGCATCACATAGATTTTGTCTGCATGACGAATCGTACTCAAACGGTGGGCAATGACAATACGAGTTACTCCCAGTTGTTCTAAACTTTGAGTAACAATGGCTTGAGTGCGATTATCCAAGGCGGATGTCGCTTCATCAAATAGCAAAATTTGGGGGTTGTGTACTAAAGCACGGGCGATAAATAATCTTTGTCGCTGTCCTCCAGAAAGATTACTGCCTCCTTCAGAAATAATAGTATGTATGCCCATCGGCATAGCTTGAATATCATCAGCTAATCCTGCCATCAGCAACGCTGACCAAGCCTGGTCTGGGGTAACAATGGCACCCCCTGCAATATTCTCCCAAATCGAACCACTCATGATTCGTCCATTTTGCAGCACCACCCCCAACTGTCTTCTGACAGCAGTAATATCGAATCCTGACAAATCCTTCCCATCATAGAAGATGGTTCCCGCTTCTGGAGCTTCAAATCCCAACAACAACCTAATGATAGTCGATTTGCCACTTCCGGATGGTCCAACAATGGCAATAAATTCTCCTGCTTTAGCTTCTAGGGTAATGTCATCTAAAACTAGGGGACTATCCTGGCGGTAACGAAAACAAACCTGGTCTAATTTTAGTTGACCAGAAAGCTTGCCTGGATGATATTTCTCAGCATCAACTTCTGTTTTTGTCTGCAAAATTGGTTGGGCGCGTTCCCATAAAATGGTGATATCTAAGATATCAATTAGGGTGTTGCTTAATCGAGTAGCACTGATAATAAAGGTAGCAAAAGCGGTATTAAAGGCAAGAAATGTTCCTGTAGATAATCCTGTTTCTGCGAATTGTTGAGTGAAGTAAACAGCTAATCCAAATAACAACATTGAACTGACTGATGGCAAAATAACATTAAAAGTAGTCAGCATATCTTCTATTAACTGAGTACTAAGCATTAGTTTGAGTTGCTGAGTATATTTTTTCGCCCAACAGGTAAAAGCCCCATACTCAGCAGCAGCGACTCGCAGTTTGGCTACTCCTCCAATTAACTGCACCGTCAGTCCCAAGATTTCTCCCGAAAGCTGCTGGAGAGAACGCATTTTTTGTCGGGTAATGATACCAGAGATAGTAGTAATAATGACTGCTATCAAGACTATAACGATCGCTAATAAGGCTAAGGGAAAACTGTAAATTAACAGCAGTAGCAGATTTAACAAAGAGAATACACTAATAAAGAGAGTCCGTAAAATACTACCACTGAGTCGATTGCGAATCTGAGTAATAGCAGAAACACGGTTATGTAAATCTCCGGTGGAATACTCACGGAAAAAATTAGGTTTGAGTTTTAAGAGTCTATCCCAAACAGCAGCCTGAGTATCAAAACTAACTTGGGTTTGTAGTCTCAGGATGACAAAATTTTGAGCCAACCGGAATATTGTCACCCCAAAACTAGCTGCTAATAATCCCAAGCCCATCTGAATTAATAGGCTATGGTTGGCATCTGGAATAGCATAGTCAATGAGGAGACCTGTTATCTGAGGGGTAAACATCCCCAACAAAGTGGCAATAATTCCTACCCAGCAAACCCTAATTAAATCTGGGGTCTTACCCCTAAAGGCAAATTGTAGAATATCAAAGAAAGTGATTTTTTTATCAGGTAAAGGACGATAAAAAGTATAGGCTGTGGAAGAAAGTTTTGTAGCGTTATGACGGTTGACAGGAGTACGAGTCAAATCTACAGGGTTAAGTATCTCATATTGAGTAGCTTTGGCTGGTAGAAGGGCAACAGGAAGATTTGTCTCCTGAATAAAAGCTAGGAGAGGACCACAATCAGTTTTCCACCAGTTAGATGAAAGAGTAACTCGACGAGTGCGAAAATTAGAAGCACAGGCGATTGCTTCTAGAGAGTCGGTATTTTCCGATTTAACGGCAGGACGAACGGTTATGCCTAAGACTTTCGCTATAGCACCTACAGCAATTAGTAAGGGGGGTTCCTCTTCGAGTATGTTAACGCTAGGATTGAGGATGGATGCTAATTCTCGTAGGGCTTTGTCTCTCATAGGACAAAATTGTAACTATTTAGGCTTTTTAGTCAAAAAATCACTTAAAGAAGCTCATTTTCTCTAAAATAAACTTTTCTCTTCCACTTTGTGGCACTAGCATTGTAGCTAGACCAAATCCAATGGGAAAAATAGTTTAAAACTTGTAAAAAATCCCATAAATATATCAGAAAAATTCGACTTTTTTTTCAGAATAAAAGCATCACTATCATAAGTAGAAAAAGAAAGTCATGATAAAAGAAACCCAAAAACAAATCTTTTCCCTATTTTTCATTGTTATGCCAATTTAAAGGATTGAAAATTTTAGTTAATGTCTGACAAAAAGCATAGTATCTTTCGTCAACAAGCATTAGAGCGCCTATCTTCCCCAGAACAAATAGATAGATTGATGCAAGTGGTTAGTCCCAAGGATTGGCTACCTTTAGGGGGATTGACTTTATTAGGCGTTTTAGGTTTATTCTGGAGCTTGTTAGGAAATATTCCGGTTACTGTCACGGGAAAGGGAGTGTTGATTAATCCTCGACTGCTAGTTCAATTTGAATCTCCCATCGCTGGACAGTTGCAATCGTTAAAGATCCACAATGGGCAATGTGTGAAAAAAGACGACATCCTTGCCGTAATTGATCCTTCCGAGATCAAGCAGCAACTGCAACAACAACAGGAGCAACTAGCTCAATTCCATCAACAAGTAAAGGCAACTTCTCTATTGCGAGAACAACGAACCCAGCTGGAGATAGAAGCGATTACGACTAAGGGTCTCAATTTAAACCAAAGATTACAAAATACTCAGAAATTGACCCCCCTCCTCCAAGAACAAGGTTTAAATTCAATTTCTCAACAGCGTCTCAGCCTTCAACAACGTCTCAAAGATGCTAAGGAATTAACCCCTGTGCTAGAAAAACGACTGACAAAGCAAAGGCAATTGCAAGAACAAGGAGCTATTTCTGAAGAACAGGTTTTAAGAGCAGAACAAGATTATCGGCAAACTCGTCAGAGTATCTCAGAAATTCAAGCACAGTTACAACAGTTGCAAATTCAGAAAACCGAATTACAACAGAAATATGATGAAAATCTTCATACTATTAGTCAAATTAAAGCTGAGTTAGCAACCCTAGATACTCAGAGTAAACAAATAGAACAGGAAAATTTAGAAGCGACTAATAAAGAAAACAATCAGCTTCAGGAACTTCAACAAGGACTCGCCCAATTAGAGAAAGCCGTTTTAGACAACAGCATGATAAAAAGTCCTCATTCTGGATGTATTCTTGAAATAACCGCCACTGTAGGACAATATCTCAACCCTGGAACCGGTCTAGGAATATTGCAAAGAAGCGGAATAACTACTAGTTTAATGAGTGTTACTTATTTTAGTGTTGAAGATGGGAAGAAAATTCAACCAGGAATGAAGAGTTTAGTCACACCAGATATAGTACAACGAACTAGATTTGGGGGAATTGTAGGTCAAATTAAGGAAGTTTCTATCTTTCCTGTTACTAATGAAGGTGCTATTTCTGTAGTGGGCAACCCAGAGATAGTACAGAAATTAATGGATGAAGGAGGAGCTAAAATAGAAGCACTCGCCAAGTTACAAGATGATTCCACAACCTTCAGTGGTTATAAATGGTCATCTTCTAAGGGTCCACAATTAGAAATTACTCCTGGAACAACCACAACCGTAAGAGTAATAATAGAAGAAAGATCCCCTATTACTTGGGTTTTACCAATTTTACGAGAATGGAGTGGATTAAACTAAGTATTCCGAATCAAGAGTTATAATTTGGCAGAAAAATAGAAGTATCTGTCAGCTAACTTTGAATCAGAATCACTGTGCGTGTTAAAACTCCCACTATATTACAAATGGAAGCAGTCGAATGCGGTGCAGCTTCCTTAGCAATTATTCTTGCTTACTATAATCGCATTGTTCCCTTAGCGGAACTTCGTATTGAATGTGGGGTTTCCCGTGATGGGAGCAAAGCCTCTAATCTGATTTTGGCTGCTAGACGCTATGGAATGGTAGCCGATGGCTTTAAAGCAGAAGACCTAGAACAAATTAAAGAAGTTCCTCTTCCTTTCATAGTTTTTTGGAACTTTAATCACTTTCTAGTGGTAGAAGGATGGAGTAAAGATTGGGTGTTTCTCAATGATCCTGCTACTGGTCCTCGCAAAGTTTCTTGGGAAGAATTTGACGAGGGTTTTACTGGGGTAGTGCTAGGAATGGAACCAGGGGCTGATTTCTGTCAAGGAGGACGTAAACCCAGTGTGATTTTAGCCTTATTTGAACGCTTACAAGGTTCAGTCGGGGCGATTTTATACTGTATCTGGGCAGGATTTCTAATGGTACTGCCAGGATTGGCAATTCCAGTATTTACTCAGGTGTTTGTAGATCATGTTTTGGTAGAAAACCGTACCGAATGGCTACGTCCTCTTATTTTAGGGATGATTCTTACCACTATATTTCAAGGATTACTAACACTGTTACGACTGCGCTATTTGAGAAAGCTGAGGATTAAGCTGGCTATAGGGATGTCCACTCGCTTTCTCTGGCATATTTTGAGATTGCCTATCAAATTTTATGCCCAACGATATGCTGGAGAAATCAGCAATCGTGCCAGTCTTAATAATAAAGTAGCCCAGGTGCTTTCTGGGCAATTAGCAACCACGGTAATTGATGCCGTCATGGTATTATTTTATGCCTTGGTCATGTTTGCCTATGACGGACTATTGAGCTTAATTGGAATCTGTTTTTCAGCTATTAATGGTTTGGGATTGCAGTGGATAGCCCAACATCGGGTGAATGCCAATATGCGCTTAGTACAAGATCGGGGGAAAGTTGCTGGCATAGGTATTGCAGCCCTTCAAAGTATCGAAACCTTGAAAGCATCCGCATTGGAATCTGATTTCTTTGCACGGTGGTCGGGTTATTATGCCAAAGCAGAAACCTCTCAACAGGAGTTAGAAATCACCAACCAGATGTTAGGAATTTTACCCATATTACTTACCTCTTTAACTTCGATGTTAATCTTAGTAGTTGGGGGTTGGCGAGTTATGGATGGAACCCTTAGTATTGGAATGTTAGTTGCCTTTCAAAGTTTGATGCTAAGTTTTCAGCAACCAGTTAATACTTTGGTTGATTTTGGGACTACTCTCCAAGAATTAGAAGGTGATTTGAATCGTTTGGATGATGTGTTAGACAATTCCTTCGACCCAGAGGTGGAGAGGGAAGAAAAGAGGCAGAGAGGAATAAGAGGAGCAGGGGAGAAAAGAGAAAGCGAAATTATCAATTTTCGGTTGCAAGGTTATGTGGAGTTAAGGAATATCACCTTTGGTTATTCCCATGTAGCTCCACCCTTAATTGAAAACTTTAATCTTTCCTTACAACCTGGACAAAAAGTGGCTTTAGTAGGGGATAGTGGTTCGGGAAAATCCACCCTAGCTAAACTTATTTGTGGTCTTTATCAACCCTGGGAAGGGGAAATTCTCTTTGATGGGATTCCTAGAAGAGAATTTCCCAGGTCCGTGCTGTCAAATTCCTTGTCCTTGGTTGAACAAGACATCTTTTTATTTAGTGGTAAAGTGCGGGATAATCTGACTTTATGGGATGGGACAGTAAACGATGAGCAACTTTTCAAAGCTTGTCGAGATGCGGTTATCCATGAGACTGTGATGGCAATTCCAGGGGGGTATGATGGGGAATTACTAGAAGGAGGTGTTAATTTAAGTGGGGGACAACGCCAAAGATTAGAAATTGCCCGAGCCTTGGTAAAGAATCCAGTTATTTTGGTGCTGGATGAGGCGACTTCTGCCTTAGATGCCCAGACAGAACAAGTAATTATGTCAAATTTACGCAACCGTAACTGTAGTTGTATTTTAGTGGCGCATCGCTTGAGTACGATTCGAGATTGTGATGAAATTATCGTTTTAGAGGGGGGTAAAGTAGTGCAACGGGGTCCCCACGATATTTTGTGGCAGGACGGAGGGGTTTATGAGCAGTTGATTCGTTCAGAAGAATGATATCAATAACTACTATCATTCTTTTGACTTTGGACTTCTCAAAATCTCAGATTCCTGAATCCTGAAAGTTGTGTAAATAGCCTTATCACATTTTGGACTATTCTAAACTTGGAGGCGAGGGAGGGGGTACGTCGGGTAAGTCTCCTATTTGAATGTACCAAGACGACCTCCATGTTTATGGGTCTTGTCATGACCGCAGAGAGGGCATTCCATATTTTTTGATGAAATAAAAGATCGCCCTATTTTATCAAACCCACACAAGTCTGATGCACCACCGATTTTTGTTTGATTAGATGCAAGACCTGATTAAAGCTAGACGCAAATGTAATCGACACTCTTGACTAACGCGCCCAGCTTATCTGGGGTTCAAATGCTTTCTCCCCTCTCAAAAATCAGCACATCAGCACTCGTTAGGCGGGATAAAAATAGGCTCTTGTCCTTCGGGGTCGCCGGTCTCAAATCCGCCACATACTACGTCAAGCTGTTTTAAGTTGAGTGGCTGAAGCTGTAGCAATTTTTTAATTTTAGTTTTGTCTTGAGGAATTTGTCTTTGAGTGTTTTTCACTGAAATACCTCCACTAAATGAAAATATATACTAGCTATACTAATATAAAAACCATTTAATATCTTAACAAAAGGTATAATTAGCTAAAAATGCCATATACAAGTAGTTTGACAAATAGAGAGTGGGTTCTATAAGAACCTCTGTTACCAAAGAAAAAGAGAACAAAACCACCCACATCGAGTAAGAGACAAATCTTAGACGGTATCTTGTATCAACTGAAAAATGGTTGTAACTGGTCCAGCATAAAGATTGAATTCTATTTTTTCTTGTTGTATGAAGCTTTAATTATCCAGACCCACCGCATTCGGAGAGAGGAACAATTGACAGCACCAATCCCTTTATTTGATGGGCGAAGTAGGCAAGTGAGGGACAAGTAGTTATATAAGTATATTGATGAAAGCTGCACCACTATTTTCGCTCCCAAAATCAACTTGACAATAGCAGATAGTCTGCCCCAAAACCCCTGACAACCTCTTCTCCTTCTAAATCGCTATAACCTTTTAGCAACAAGCCTTTGACCCTGACAACCAAGAGTTATGGCAACATACTAGAAATGTTGGATGGGGTATTTTAATCAATGCTTCTGAGGATATAAGGGATTATGGATGATAGGATTACTCTCTTCTGGTTCAAGACAAGCAATTATTTATATATCTGGTTTCGCTGCACCACCTGCTTTAATCTGGTTTGATTCGGTAAAACAAAACAGTAAGTAAACCGTTTTAAAAACGGTTTACCTTGCAATGAGTTCCTGGGTGTAGGGTCTGGCTTCACACAAAATCCCGTTACAAGAAAATTAATTCAGTTCTCTGGTTCACGAGTGGCAGTTATTTACTTATATAATGCAAGCTGCACCAGTTTAAAAAAACCGTGCTTCCCCAAAACTAAGCAGCTTGCGCCACATCAAACTTACTTTTACACTGCTCCAGCCACTTGCTAAATAACTGTTTTTCCTGCTGGGATAATACATCTAATTTTGACCTCGCTGCACCGTAAACCTCAACCTTTTCTCCCCATCCCTTTGATTCCTGAGATAAGGCAATCGTTGATTGATCCTTTTCAAAATCTTTTGTACTACAACAATAGGACTATCCGTTATAGCTATCCCACATCCCAAAACCTGATTAAACCGCGCCAAGTCTCCAAACACGAACTCTTGTAATTTAATCAATTCTGGGGACTTATTACTCCATTCCCTACCCTCTTGGAGAAATCTATCCAAATCACACAGTTCTAATAATTTTATTTTCGTTACGTTCAGTTTCTTATTAACATCTGGGATAAAGAAACTGCCATTATTCCTTTGCTTCATTTTTTCGAGAATCAAGCGATCGCTATCCTCAACATATCTCCTCCCATCAGTTAACCAAAATCTCAACTTTAACCCAGGATAGAGTTTTTTTGAATCTGCCTCTACCAACTCTTCAGTAACTTCTTCTACCCCATATCTTTGTTTAATCTGATGCTTTTTAAGTTGCTTTTCTTCTACTTCTCTTAAATTCCCTTTGTTTTCTAATTTAGCTGCTTCTTCTGGTGTTAAGTCCTTAGAATTAGCAGTTTCGATATTTTCCTCTTTAATGGAGGATTTTTTAATTTCCTTTCTCTCTTCCCATATTTCAGTTAATTGCTTTTTCTTATCTTTGCTGGATTCATCCCTATTTCTAATGATAATATTCCAGCCTTCTGCCTCTAATTCTCCCAACAAAATATCCCTATAGTGATAATTTTCATAATTTTGTTTAGCCCCTACTTTTGCCCAGTATTTAGTCAATGGACAGAGATTAGAGTTAATTATATTCTCAGCTTCTCTGTAACCTAATAGTCCTAAAGATAATCTAGCCTCCTCTTTCTGATTAGCTAAAACTGAACTTCCCCCATACATATCTACTATAACCGTCTGAAAGCCTTGTCCAGCAGGGGATACGGTAATAAAGTCTCGCAACTGTAGCCATGTAAGTTGTAATATTACTTAATACTAGAAGAGAAAGCTTT
>JASJCP010000216.1 GCA_030065935.1 Xenococcaceae cyanobacterium MO_167.B27 | reverse complement strand
GAAGTAGTATTTTTACCGAAATATTCTCCAGATTTGAATGATATAGAGCATGACTTTAGTGCTTTAAAGAGAGCTAGAATGTATGCTGCTTCTGGTACATCTTTAGATGAAATTATACGTAATTACTGTGTAGTTTAATGTCTCATTATTATTTGAAATAACTATATCTACACTTTTAGTGTATTCTCTATTATCAAACTCTGAAACTACTCTAATATAAACAGTTAATAGAGTTTTAACCGAGTCTGGTTAAGGATGAGTTTTTCTTGGTAAATCAAGCTAATTTAAGACAATTATAACTTTAAATGTAAAGTTTCTTTTCTAGATTCAACATTTCTGCTTCTGAGCTAACCCCAAAATCGATAAGATAATATTCTTAACAATTATTACTATAAAAATCGTACAACAATGAAAGAAGAACAATATTTCCCTTATATCAGGCAGTCGGATTTGTTATTTGATAGGAAATTGCGAGCGAAACTCGCTAAATTACCCATTAACATTGCTACAAAAATCTATTCAATTTATTCATTAATTCATTTCAATCGTCATTATGTAAAATACAAATGTGGCAAAGAATTTACAACTGCTTATGTTAACAAAGAAGCAATTATATTTCCTTCCCCAATTCCTACTTTAAAAATGTTTTTGACTGCCTGCGATTATAAAAAGTGGCTTTATCGCAAATATAGTTATCCAGGTTTTGTTGAAGTAGAACCTGATGACATAGTTGTTGATTGTGGTGCATTTGTTGGGGGTTTTGCTATGTCTGTTATCCCTAATGCTAAACAAATACACGTATTTGAACCTAGTGAAGATAACTTTAAATGTGTACAAAGAAATCTTGGTAAATATGAGAACGTAATCTTAGTAAATGAAGGATTATATAATAATACCACGGAGCTTAAGTTCAATATCTCATCAAATCCTGTGGAACATTCTATATTAACCCCAGACAATCAAGAAATTAAAGATACAGTCAAGATTAAAGTACAATCACTCTATGACTATTGCCAAATAAATTCTATTTATAGAATTTATTTTTGCAAAATAGAAGCTGAAGGTGTAGAATTAGAAATTATTGAGGGAGCAAAAGATGTTGATGTTGTAAAATATGCCATTGATTGCAGTCCTGAACAAGAAGGTAAGAGTCCCCTTAAAGAGATTAGAAAAATTCTTCTAGATCGTGGATATGAGATAAAACGTCGTCGATATAACCTTTTTGCTCGGAAAGTTTAGATATTATCAGTATATTTTTTTCGATAATCTAACATCTATATATTACATTTAATAATGTGTAGTTACTTATAAATACATTATTTTAGCTATGTTGTTAATAAATTATTCAAAAATGTATATTAAAAAATTACTGGAATTCCAAAATAATATTGCATTGACTAGAACTTTTGAAAGTTTAAGAAAAGAATTTAGCTATAGGCAAGATAGTAGCATGCCGATAATTATAGTGTTTGCTAATTATTCCTATATAGATATAGTTTTAAACTGGATAGAGTCTCTTAAAAAAATAAACCTGAGTAACTATATTATTCTTTCAATGGATAGCAAAATATATAGAATTCTTAATCAAAAATCCATTAATACTGTTAGGGTAAAAGTTGGGAATAATCTGAAAGATATTTGGAAAACTAGAATTAAAATATTTCGTTTTTTAATTGATAGTGGATATGATTTTATTCATTCAGATGCAGATGCAGTTTGGCTTCAAAACCCTATTACAGAATACTTTGATTTATATCAAAATCTAGATATTATTGCATCTCAGGGAACAATTTTTCCTCATAGTGTTTTGAATAAATGGGGGTTTGTTCTTTGTTGTGGTTTATTTTTTGTAAGGAGTAATCAGCAAACGTCTAAACTGTTCAAAGAAGTAGAAGATAATGTATTACAAACTAATGATGATCAAAAATCACTTAATATAGTTTTAGCAAGTAAAAATATAGTTTGGGAATTTCAAGAACAGTATCAAATTTCTTTTCGTAATTCTACCTTTAATTATAGTAATCAAATGGTTTACGGTAAAGGAGACAATATTCAAGTTGGCTTATTACCATTTAAACAATTTCCAAGATTGGTAAAATATCAAAAAAATCCTTATGTTGTACATACTCTCACTCCAAAAAATGCCTTAGAAAAAAAAGAAAAGTTCAAAAATTTAGGCTTATGGTTTCTTAAGACTGAAAGCTAACCCTCTTCTGTGACTAGCTTTTCTCCTCTTGTTGTCGTGTTGAATCGTCGGTAGTCCCTACAAACTGACTGGGTTGAATTTATAGTCAATTTTTATCTATGTTAGTCAGATAATGTATTACGCTGTCTATCTCATAGAAGACCTGGTAAGATTCCATAAGGCGATCGCCTAAATGATCTCCATGAACATGACTTAATAAGACGACATCAATATCTCCTAGACGTTTATCGTCTGCACCAGCAACGGTTCGTCCCACATCATAAATGAGTCTTCTGCCATTGGGGTCTTCAAATATTAGTGCGCGGTCAAATCTACAAAATTCACCATCGTGACTGCCTAGAGGGGTAATCTTGACGAATGAAGCATTAACAGCCAAAGCAACCATATAAAAATTTTTCTTTGATGTGTTTTGATTCTTCTGTCATTTTTGTTCCTCTGCTAGGTTCAGATAAGCTTTACTACGCTCTTACTAACAAGGCTCCCACTAACTTCTCTATTACCAAGAATGTAAAGCTCTCAACTGGGGAGTTTTTTTCGACTGATGCGCTTCCATACGAGTTAAGACATCATCGAGAATAGTCACAGCTTCAGCAATATAAGCACCTTTATTGAGCATCACGCATTCTGCTCTTTCTGCCATTGCTGCATCGGTCATTTCTGCCCGTGAGGGAATTCTTTTTTTTACTAAATTTTCTAGCACTTGGGTTGCCCAAATTACGGGAACATGAGCAGCTTGACACAGCCAGAGAATTTCCTCCTGCATTTCTGCCAGACGTTGATAACCAATTTCTACTGCTAAATCGCCCCTGGCAATCATCACGCCAAAAGGCTGCTTACCACCAGCACGCACCATCAATTCGGGTAGATTTTTCACTGCTTCAGGAGTTTCAATTTTTGCCACAATAGCTGGTTGGCAAGCGTTAGCACCCAACCGTGCTTGTAATTCTAGCTGTAGTAATTCAATATCAGTAGTTTGCTGGACAAAAGAGTAACCAATGATGTCTGCATGGGAAGCAATAAAATCTAAATCCTGTTGGTCTTTGCTGGTCAAAGGATTGAGATTGAGAATAGTATCAGGGAAATTAATTCCCTTATCGGGACGGAGTTTTTCGCCTTTGTTCCGAGCCTGGGTAATCTCTAAAAGAACTCCTTTAGGGAATAAAGATTTGACCTTCGCACCTATTTTTCCGTCATCGATCCACACTTGAGCATTTACCTCTAGTTGGGACAAAATTTCGGGAATAGTGCAGTTAGCTTTAAAAATATGTTTGTCAGCAGCAACAGGTATTTCTTGGGTTAATAACAACCTATCTCCTTGATGCAAACGTTGCTTGTTTTTGGCTAGTAATACAGTTCCCAAGCGGGGTTTAGGACCTGCGATATCCATAAATACTTTACAAGAATGTCCTGTTTCTACCTCCGCTTTACGGAGATTATTAATCATTGCCAACCAATGTTCTGTAGTGTCGTGGGCGCAATTAATACGAATGCAGTCCGTTCCTCGTTGTACTAATTCTCGTACCAACTTATAATTCTCAGCAGCTTTTGTTGGTAGAGTGACCATAATCCTGACTTGACGATGGTGTAAGGACTTACCGAAAACTTCTTCTGTGTGCTGCCTTAAAATGCGATCGCCAGCATAAAAAGCCTCTAAAGGTGGACGATGGGGCAAAAGAGCAGGGTCTTGTTGACATACAGCACCTAAAGTAGCAATTACAGCATCTAGGTTGGGTAAGACTCGTGTTTCAATGCGTCCGAGAGAAGATAAACCCCAAGGCATCAGTGCTAGCTGTAATTGACGTAAATCCTCATGTCTCAAGGCTAAATAATAAGCTAAATTTAAGGCACTTTCCGCAAATGACTGACGTGTGATCAAAGGCTGCCATTGAAGAAAAATTTTCTCTCCTTCATGAATTACAGTTTGACGAATTCTTTGTAATTCTTTGAGTAAGACTTGTGGCTCTGTAGGCTTATTAATACTAAAGTTATGATTTGGCGCAAGGTAAGTTACCATAGTTAAACTCTTGCTTAAATACTTGCCTTTTACGTCTTTTATTGTCGAGAAAAAACTTGAAGAACTTGTGAGCAGTAATAAACTAAGTTAGGAGGCAGGAGTAAGTAGTCAGAGGGGAGCAAATAATTGAAAAATATTCTGATTTGGATTTAATTGCTAACTAATCTGACTCAAAGCTTCATTTCAAGAGGTTATCGAGCAATGGATCGAGTAGATAACTATCGTCAAATTATTTGTCAGTTCCTTCAGGATTTTGCTAGTAACAATCCTGAAGCACAACTTATTTTTGATTCAGATAGCGATCGCTTTTTAGTAATCATTAACTACTAACTACTAACCAAATCCTGGAAAACCTCCGCAGGATCGGCAGACTTTCCAACTTGCGATCGCCAATTGATGTCAGACACATCGAAACTCTTGACATCCTCTCGGTGCTAAAGCAACGGAGATTCCTAGAACAAACCTTATTGCTCGTAGGCGGTTGACGCTTCATCGCAAACTGCTACCGTTGGCAGACTTACATTCGCTCCACGTCCGTTTTTAGACTCTGATTGCCCAAAGCGCGTCTTTATATTTAAGTAGTAGATTGGAGGCTGCGTTTATATCCCTATCGTGAACCTTGTTGCAGTACAAACAAGTCCATTCACGGACATCTAGTTCTTTCCTTCCTCCAGACTTCCCACAACAAGAACAAATTTGAGAGGAAGGATACCACCTATCTACGATGATTAAATCTCTACCGTATTTGTCGCACTTAGCAGCAAGTAGAGTTTTGAATTTTGCCCAACCAGCATCAGATATGGCACGACTCAATTTACGGTTTTTGATTAAACCAGCAACGTTTAAGTCCTCTACCGCCAACGTTTGGCGGGAAGGGGGCTTAAATAGACCTTGGTTGTGCTGCTCAAATTTAATAACTTTGTTTTCAAGCCCCCTCCCGGCACGAACTAAGCGAGTAGTTAACTTGTGAAGAAAATCTGTTCTTTGGTCTTTGACTTTTGCATGAAGCTTGGCTAATTTGCGCTTACGTCGTTCCCTCCGTTTTTTAGAATCTCTTTTAGCCTTAGCTAACTTTCGATTAGCTTTTTTAATGCTATAGAGCATCTTTTTATGTAATCGAGGATTCTCTACTTTTTCCCCGTTACTCAAAATGGCAAAGTGGGTTAAGCCTAGGTCTATACCAACCCCCCTGCCTTCGGCATCCCCCCTATTAGGGGGGACTGAGGGGGGTGGAATTGGTTGAGGTATCTCAACGACAAAAGAAGCAAAATATCTACCACTACAATCTTTGATGATAGTTACACTTGATGGAGAACTAGGGAGAGGTCGAGATACTACCATTGGCACATGACCAATTTTTGCTAACTTGACCGATTCAGAATGAAGTTTAAAACCACCTTTTCTGAATCTAATTGCTTGCCGAGATGACTTTTTCTTAAACTTTGGTTTCCCGACTCTTTTCCCTTTTCTTTTCCCTTTTAAACTACAAAAATAATTCTTCCAAGCGGTTTGCAAATCTCTAAAGGATTGCTGCAAAACAATATTGGATACTTCAGATAACCAAGCTCTATCTGGTGTTTTTTTGGCTTGAGTAATAACTTGTTTATCTACATCAAAAGGCATTGGCAGCCCTTCTTTATTAGCTTTTTGATACAACCATAAAGCATCATTCCACACGACCCTGGCACACCCAAAAGCTTTGGCTAAGGGTTCGATTTGAGAAGGTTTGGGATAGATGCGATAGTTGTATCTAGCTTTCATACCAATATCATACAATTATTTAACAGATGCTTGCTTCAACTTAGAAGCAGTTGCTTCTGGTTTACCTGAAAGGGGAAAAACTAAAACACCCTTAATTTTGTCGTTAGCAACTATTTCTGGTAAGCGATGTAATTGTTGATCAGTAATAGCAATTCCATCATATTTTTGAGCATAATCTACTTCTGCCTGAAAATTTTTCTCGTTATAAGCTTGAATAAAAACTCGATCTACACCCCATTTTTCCCAGTCAGCAGCAAAATATCTTTTAGCCCAATAGGGATTATGATGACAAAGATCAAAACTAACCTTGGGGTTAGCTTGTTTCATTGCACCAATCATCTGTTGCGAAAAATTGGTCAGCTTATCGGTGCGATCGATACTATACTGACCATTAGCTTGTCTCTGTTCTAAATAAACTCCCGAAAACTGACGATAGATAGGATCAGATAATTGTAAATGCCAGTGACAGATATTTTGACGAGTAGCTAGTTCGCTAGGACACCAGTGCTGTAAAACTTCTAAAGCAATAGGATAAGCATCAAAGCGATCGCTGAAATTTCTTAAAATAGTCCGATCTTGTTTTTAAGTTGTTCAGTCTCTATCTCGGTTTGTATAAAGCTCAAAATAGGAAATTATAAAGAAAATCTATATAGATAATTCCCAAAAAGAGCTATTAAATTACGTTATTCTGACGACTGAAGTGAAATTCCTTAACATAACGCTAGGCTTAAGTGAGCAACGCCATTAGACATATAACCAAGATGCAGGTGATACCCCAGTTTTTCCGTGTACCGATGCGCCAGCATGTGAGCAACGCCATTAGACATATAACCAAGATGCAGAAATCATTATACAGCTTTCCAGGCTTCATAGATGAATATGAACATTTTCTAGTTTAAAGTTTTTAGCAATCTTACCCCCAATCCATAATTCATCTGGATTGATATCTTCTATTGTGACTAAATCAATTAAATCATTTGATATCGTGGGTTCTGCATAAACTCCAGGTCTAGTTTCCAATTGCTCAAAACAATAAAATATTTCTGGCGAACTATCCTTTGTCCAACGCAAAACCATACTTTCAGGAGAAAAATCGTAGCAGAACACATTATTATGTCCTCCTACCTTACGAATCGACATTAAACCATCCAAAACAGCAAAAATTCGCGATTTATCTTTGAGGTGATTGCAATCTAAACCAAACACATATTGATAGCGAGTATTATGAAATTCGATAAAGTGTAGAGAAGTAGAATCTTTGTCCCTGCAACTTTTAGAGTTAAAAGTGACTCCCCCATCAAAAGGAGTAAGGGAAAATGCTCTATTTACCCCCAATGCGCCTAATCTCTGAGGATGTCTGGTTTGAGGTGCTTCATTATCTTCTGTATCTGAACTCTCTTCATTCACTTCTTCTGTAACTTCTTCCCTAACAGCTTCAGCACGAAGATAACCTAAAACATCATCATCAATAAATCTTTCTGGATCAAAATTGTTATCTGTCCAGTTATTGATAAACTCATCTGCATCCCAAACACGATTTACTTCATAGCCTTGTTGTTGCCAATAGTAGCGTAATGACCAACGAATAGCATCGCTATTAACTGTAGAGTGCATTTTATTACGCCATTTGGATTTCTGTAGAGGACTAATATTACCCTTACTTTTTCCATGATTCAAAGATGCTGAACCATAGTGAGTCATTAAAGTACCAAATAAGTAATACATAATTTTCTGAGCAAGCTTAATAGGAATTGAAATTACGATGCTGATTTTTGTAAGATTTCCTCTGTTTCTGAAAATACTTCGGTGATTGGTTTCTGGTATAAGAAGAAAATAGCTGCTTGATAGTTAATACTCATTAACATCGTCCAAAACTTAATTGGTATATTGCGTAAAGAAAACTTTCGAGGTTTATAACTAGCTAAAGCAATTAATGCTAATTTTCTGGTTTTTTGCCAAGCCACTTCACTAACTATTAGAGGTAATACTTCTTCCCACTGGTCGTACAATGCGGAATTAAGACCTGCTCTAGCTAAGAAATCAGACAAAAAATCTTCTAATGATTGTTGGTCATAACAGCGACCAAGTTCGCTCCTAATTCTTTCATATTCCCGTTCAATTCTGGGGATTTCTCCTGCTTTTGTGCGACTATAAATTTTGGCATAGATTTTTCTTAAAGCTTCGTGAAAGGCAAGAATAAAATTTTGATAGATTTCCAGTTCTTTATCTTGTTCAATCATGGCAAATAACCCCTTACGATTAAAGATTAACTGTTCGTCTATATCTGCTAATGGATTTATTTCATATATATTTTCCCAAAAGTCTGTCCACCAAGGTAAATTAAGAGCCAAGTTATTAGCAATAATAGAGCGGATTAAATTAACTTTAACTCCAAATTTTTTTCTTTTACCTTCTTTTTTAAGGAAAATGATGTTTTTAGCAAAGTGTTGACAAATAAATTGATAATCTTTAATTGCTTGAGGTGTAATTGTAAAATCCTGAATATCAAATATAGCTCTTTGCTGAGATTTTTTGTTTAGTTTTTCATAGAGTAAAACTTGACAGAATTCTACATTATTTATTGGAAGGCTTGAGTCCTGCGTATAATGATAATACTTTAAAGCTGCTTCTGCTAAATTATTAACGTATAAATCTACATATTTGATACTTTTTAAGTTCCAACATCTAGTAGCAGCCGTTGCTAAGTTATGCACTTCAGGAACTACTATTAAATATCTAATAAATCGGTCATCATAAGTTTTAACTGCATAAGCTTGCAGAATATAATAGTGAAAAACTAAAGGAAGAAATAATAAAGCAAAGGCATATTCTACTTTTTCTTCTATTTTATTAACCTCATTAAGTTTGGCATGACGAACTGTTCCTCCAGGATATAGCCAACTAACAATCTTGACGTAATCTGTACTTAAATTCCCAGAGTCGTCACATAATTTTTCGGCAAAAGTTTGATGAACATAAGAATTAAGCTCCTTATACTTCAATGAGAAGTTGATGTTGTTTATCTTAAATGATTGACAACTTACTTTTCTTTTTCGATAAAATATATTAAGCCTAAAAAAAGTATCATTGATGGCTTTATGATTATGTATCTTATTAATTAATGTAAGTGAATGAGATTTCTTACCAGTAAAACTTATTAATCCATCTTCATCAATCTGAAAAGACTCTTTAATCAACCAATTTAAAACAGGAAAGTCTTCTCCTTGCCAATCCAAACTAATGGAAGTATCTGTTAAATTCCAGGTTACATTACCAGGGCGTTGAGCAGGATTAGGGTATTTTTTCTCTAATACTTTTAAACTCAACCATAATCCTGTTATTCCTCCACGATGAATGATTGTCGTGTCATTGGCTTTGATTGAAAGGAATATTTTAGACTCTGACATGAGAATTATCTTGTTTCAGCGTGACTATTCCACTTTCCTATCTTATATTTAATTGTGCCTAGCTACTTATTGACTGATAAGCGATTCTGAAAAAAAGTAAGATTGTGAAACTGGGCTAATAATTGTTGCTCGATTTTAGATATGACCTGGTAGCGATCACATTCAATCCACAATACTTCTAGCTGTGATTTTGAGCTATCTCCAGCTACTTCGGTCTTAAATTTATCTATTTGTTCTAAAAAACTCAAATCTTCAAATCTTTTCTTTAAATTGGTGCTAGACCCTACATAAGCAAACTGGGCAAAATTGGTTACTAGAAATGCTCCCATAGTTTCAGGTAAGTGAGTACATTCTGTAATTGGTAAAGACTGAATCGGTGTAATGATAAATTCCTCAGACAGACTTTTTTGTTCGGCTAATGGGATTAAACCTCGTCCAATTTGTTCTACTAATTCCGAACGCGATAAATTTAATTCTTGAGAAAGCTCATCTAATCCAGCGATCGCTGTTGGGGTTAAGGACAAATTTACTCTCTTTTTCACCTCATCATAAAGTTCGGGATATCCTTTTGAGGTCTTTTTTCCTTTGGACATTGAGATAGGTTTTTTGATGAGAAAAAACTAGTAAAAGCCTTTCTAGTTTAATCGCGATTCTTGGTTCAATTCTTTCTTAATTGAGTCTTTCAATAGTTTGTTACATAAGTGGGTAAGCAAAATTATTTGTATATTAATGAAGTATAGTTAAAGTCATCTTTCCTCCCCTGCTCCCTCTGCCGGAAAGGGGGGATTTTAAGTTATATGTTGAATTGCACAGTTTATTTGTTGGGATATTTCCC
>JASJCP010000215.1 GCA_030065935.1 Xenococcaceae cyanobacterium MO_167.B27 | reverse complement strand
ATCCAAGGCGTCTCCCCTGTCATAAACATCGTTGGCGATGTCTCTATATTCTACACCTATTGAGTTAACGTACCAAAATACTTACACATTTTTTAGAACAATGTATAAGTCTGTATAAGAAAATTCCTGCTATAAGTCAACAGTTAAATTTAGAAGCGATCGCCTACAGCAAAGTGGAATTGACTACCACCATCACTATTAAAACCCAATTCTCCTCTAAAGCGACCAAAAGAAGTATCGGCACTCAACCCTAACCCATAACCCAAACCGTCACCAGGTTTGTCCCGTGCATCTGCTGGATTACCTCTCACCTCATCTGCTGTTGCCAGATCGTTACCATAATCAACAAATAAAGTTCCTCGTAACCCAATATCCTGCTTCAAGAGCCGAAAAGCAGCAATGGGAAAGCGATATTCAGCCGTGGTCTTAATAAAACTACTACTCGTTCCCACTTCTCCTACATCAAAGCCTCTAACTGTATCAGAACCACCTAAATTAAAAGCTTGATACGGAGGAACGTCGTCGCCAATAAAAGTTCCCGCTTGCAAATTTAGGATCAGGGTACGGGGTCCCTCTGTAAATCCAAACAAATTTAGGGGAATGAACTGGCTAAAGCTAGCAGAGAGGCGATTATAAAGAATATTGGCATCTCCCACAGGAATCGATTGACTCGTGCCAAACCGCAATCGAGAACCATGAGTAGGGGCATTGGGATCATCTGTAGTATCAAACAAAAGAGAAGCATCAAGAGTCAACAACGTGTCTTGTCCATCTTCACTAAAAGTTAGGGGGTTTCCCAGTGCATCTTCAGGTTCAATACTATTAGTAAAAGCAGCATCGCGAGTAGAAACTATTTGATAGTTTATGCCCACAGCCCCATCCAGTTTAGATGTTAACGGTTGTACATATTCAATTCCACCACCAAGACGAATGACCCAAGGGACATTTCCGTTAGGCAAGTCAACATCTTCATCCCCATTTTCAAAGGCTGGACTGCGGGCATTTTGAGTAAATATGTTAACGGCAAATGCTCCAGGCAAAGAAGGAGCATTATTTCCGTATCTGAAATCAAGACCATACCTCGTAGGATCGAGAAGTGCTTCTAAGAGTAGGGCATGATTACTTCCTAGTCTTTGTCGTGCATGACCCTTAACTGTAAAAATTGATAATTGAGTAGATTCAGCTGGTACATTAAATACGTCGCGAGTAGGACTAATTAAAGCATCAGGATAGCTAATAATAGAACCAAAACCATAGGTAAATGGCTTACTGGGATCTGTAAGCTCTATTCGCAACTGTCCACCAGTAGTTTTGGTAAAAGGATCGACTTGATTTTGGTCTTCAGATTCTGAAGAGGAATTGTCTTGAGCAGTTAATCCACGCTCATACTCATTGGAAAGTAAATCTTCAGCCCTAGTAGAAACTGTTTCTAATATTAACGATTCAATAGTAGCCTCAGTTTCAGTTACAGAATTTGAGGGAAGACTCTCTTTTTCCAAAACAGGTTGCCCGAAAGCAGTAGTTGCCCAAAATAGGGAAATCAAGGTAGTTTCCCAGCCCAAATTGAAGAAACCAACCAGAGTTCGAGACTGATCGGTGATTATTGACATTTAATTACAATTCCCCACACTACACTAAATTTTTTACAAGGTATCAATGCTTTTTCTTTAATTCAAAGCTATGCTAAATTCAGGGTTCGCAACAATTCTTCCTCATCTTCAGCATTAGGAGTATAGCCGACATACTTGTAAATTAGAACATGATATAAAGTTTTGTAAATTTTTAGGCTAATTCATTGCCAAAAATGATCTTGTGCAAATACCTCTAAAGTAAGTTTTTCTTCTGTTTCTGAGGAGTTACCTACTCTACTAGCGCGTCTAGATTAAAATGCTGGGTTCAAATTTGATGAAAGATAATATTAATCGTGAGCCATACAATGCACCAATAATTAACCTCTAGCTAGCCTCCACGTCGAAAATCCATTGAAACAGGATCTAGACCAGGAATAGTACTAATAGATTCAGGATATGGCAACAATACGACTTTTTTGATTGAGTTAGAAAAAAGAAAATTAAATTATTTAGGTGGAATAGCTAAAAATAGAAATATAAGTATTAATAAAGAAGGCATTATCGCATCCATGGGAATAGATAAATTAGCAGATAGCTTATCAGAAGAGTCTTTTACAGAAGTTAAGCTGAATTTAGATAAAGAAAAACCAGTTTGGGTAGCAACATTAGAAGTCGAAATTTCTCACTGAGGCGATCGCAAAAATGCCCTTTAAACATATTACTTAGCATATTACAAACTGACATACAGAAGGGGGAATATAACCCAGTCCCTTTGTCTGAGAATTAGTCATCCTTTGATTGAGGGAATGGGGAATAGGGAATAGGGAATTAACAAGAGCGCAAGAGCGCAATTAGTTAACAATAACTTCTCCCCAGGTAGTCATAATAAAAATAATTACTCCGATATGTTTGTTTATTGGACAAAATTCATCTCGCCGTTAACCTCCTCCGTCGGTTTAACGGGAGTCCTCTTTTGTCAATTAAGATAGGGATTATAGTTTTTGTACCAGTACAACTAATTGCTTAAAAGATTGAGTTATAGCCATAGATTGTTGAGAAATTTCCTCTGCAATACTTGCTACTTCTTGAACTGAATCCTGGGTCAGTGTTGAACTTTGTCTTTGATTTTCTACAGACTGAGAAATATTTTCAATGAAGTTACCCATCTGGTTATTGAAAGAAACTACTCGGTCTAGCTTTTGACGAAATGTTTGAAATTCTCCAACTTCATTGATTAGTTGTTGTGTTCCATTATCAAGAGCAATTGTTTTGTCTCTAACTTCAATTTTGATATTGGCAAATAAAGGTTCAATTGTCGCTGTAGCTTCAAATAGCTGCTGCATCAAAGAAAAAATAGTATCAGACAAATCAATAAGAGAATTTTGATTGTCCTCTTGAATCTGACTACGATTTATAGCTCTAGTTATGCTCATGGATTGCTTAACTATTTGCTTGCTCAAATCTTTGATGGTGTTGACTGTATCGGAAAGCTTTTGGCAAGAATTACTAAGATTATCAAATCCAGTCGCAACATTTTGAACTATGAATTGAATATTTGAGATGCTCTTTATTATACGCTCTAAACTTTCTTGACTACTTTGTATTGCTAGGTTATTTTGTTGGTCTTGGAATTTGACCTGTTGAACATTTAAAGCTATGGCACTTAATGAATCAGAAAGTTCTTGAATTTCATGCAGAACCTTAATGGTAGTTTCAGATTGACGCCTAGCTTCCTGAGAAAGAGTCTGATAAGCATCTCCATTTTCAGCAAGTATCTTAACTACTTGATGTTTGAGGGTTGCTGTTTGCTCGTATTGCTGATGGTACAGCTGATTACTTGTATTAGTAGATCGATCTACTTGTTCAAGCAGTTTAGCGTTGTCGAGGGCAAAACCGACTTGGGTGGCAATTTGAGCTACCCAACGAATTTCAGGTTGCTGCCAATCACGGGTATCAGAACATTGGTGAGCTACCAGTAAGCCAAATAGTTTTCCTTCGTTGATAATTGGAGTTACTAAATTAGCTTTCACCTCTAGCTGTTCTAGCTGCTCAATGTAACACCTCGTCAAGCCTGATTCATAAATGTTGCTCCAAGCCCTCACTCGACCGTTGCGATACTGAGCCAGATACCGAGCTTCAAAACAAGGATCGTTAATTACCATCCCCTTGGCTCTTGTCCAACCAGCAGCTACGGATTCGGCGACAATCATGCCATAATTCTCTTGGTTCATGCTATAGACCACAACGCGATCGCAATTTAAAATTCGACGTACTTCCTGAACGCTAGTTTTGAGAATATCCCCTGTTTTCAGAGATTGACGAATATGTTGAATCGCATCGGTAAAATAGTCTGTCCACTTACTTTCGTCTTCTACCTGCTGGCGTAATCTTTTGGCATCAGCTAATACTTGGGCATTGTCGAGGGCAAATCCTACTTGGGTGGCAATTTCAGTCATCCAACGAATTTCAGGTTGCTGCCATTGACGGGTATTAGAACATTGATGAGCGACCAGTAAGCCAAATAGTTTTCCTTCATTGATAACGGGGGTAACTAAATTGGCTTTAACCTCTAATTTTTCTAGTTGCTCGATGTAGCATTGACTCATGCTCGATTCTCTAATATTATTCCAGGCGCGGGCGCGACCATCAAGATACTTTTCTCGATAAGTAGGTTCAAAGCAGGGGTCGTCTATCTTTTTACCCAAAGCTCGCGTCCAGCCAGGGGAAACTGATTCCGCAATTACCGTGCCATAGCGAAGATTCTGGTTGAGACTATAAAGTACCACGCGATCGCAATTTAAAATTCTTCGGACTTCCCGAACGCTAGTTTGGAGAATATCCTCTGTCTTAAGTGAATGACGAATATGGTGAATCACATCAGTAAAATAGTCTGTCCACTTACTTTCGTCTTCTCTCTGCTGGCGTAATCTTTTGGCATCAGCTAATACTTGGGCATTGTCGAGAGCAAATCCTACTTGTGTGGCAATGTCAGTCACCCAACGGATTTCAGGTTGCTGCCATTGACGGGTACTAGAACATTGATGAGCTACCAGTAAGCCAAATAGTTTCCCTTCGTTGACGATGGGGGTTACTAAATTAGCTTTCACCTCTAGCTGTTCTAGTTGCTCAATGTAACAGCTCGTAAAGCCTGACTCGTAAATGTTGCTCCAAGCCCTCACTCGACCATTGCGATACTTGTCGAGATACTTGGTTTGAAAGCAGGGGTCTTTGATGACTTTTCCCTCTGCCCTCGTCCAACCAGCAGCTACAGATTCGGCGACAATCATGCCATAATTGTCTTGGTTCATGCTATAGACCACAACGCGATCACAATTCAAAACTCGCCGTACTTCTTCGACACTAACTTCAAGAATATCTTCTTGGTGGAGAGATTCTCGAATATAACGAGTCGCATCGGTAAAATATTTAGTCAGTTTAGCTTCGTTTTCTAACTGATGTTGCAGTTGCTTGGCATCACCTAATAGTTTGGCATTATCAAGGGCAAACCCAACTTGGGTGGCAATTTGAGCTACCCAGCGAATTTCAGGCTGTTGCCAATCGCGCTTATCAGAACATTGATGGGCAACTAGTAAGCCAAATAGTTTTCCTTCGTTGATGATGGGGGTAACTAAATTAGCTTTCACCTCTAGCTGTTCTAGCTGCTCAATGTAACACCTCGTCAAGCCTGATTCATAAATGTTGCTCCAAGCCCTCACTCTACCATTGCGATACTGATCCAAATACTTGGTTTCAAAACAAGGATCCTTAATCACTATACCCTGGGCTCTTGTCCAACCAGCAGCTACGGATTCGGCGACAATCATGCCATAATTGTCTTGGTTCATGCTATAGACCACAACGCGATCGCAATTTAAAACCCGCCGTACTTCTCTAACACTGGCTTTTAAGATATCTTCCTTGGTTATAGATTGACGAATATAGTGAATCGCATCAGTGAAATGTTGATTCCATTTATTGTCACTCTCGGCTAATTGTTTTTCTTCTTCTTGAGCAGTTTTTGCAGAAATTTTAGTATATTTGAGCATTAGACCTATTTGACTAGCGATTTCAGTAATCCAGTTAATTTCTGGTTCTTGCCAACTACGAGTGTTAGAACACTGATGGGCGATTAATAAACCCAATAGTTGACCTTTGTAAATAATCGGTGCAACTATTTTGGCTTTTACTTCTAAATTTTCTAATTGTTCAAGATAACAGGGATTTGTATCTTCGCCATAGATGTTATCCCAAGCTCGAACTCCACCATTACGATATTTAGAGAAATATCCAGCTGTAAAACAAGGGTCATCTATGGTTCTCCCTAAAGCCTTAGTCCATCCAGCAGCAACAGATTCAGCTACTATTACTCCATAATTACTTTCATCTAAACTGTAAACCACAACTCGATCGCACTTAAGTAGATGACGTACCTCTTCTACTGTTGTGTTGAGGATATCTTGTTGCTCCTGCTCATTAGCTATCTTGTTTGTGACATCAACAATTAATTTACTTCTATCCTTCTGAATTTCTGTTTTCTGCTCCCTAGGCTGAATATTTCTATTGCCTTTGTTATTTTCTTTTAGCTCGGTTGTTTGAGAATTTGTATTTTGTTGACTTTCTGCTGTTGGTTCTGGGAAATTAGAATCTTCTGACGAAGTCGAAGCAGACTCCGAAGGGGCTACAAAAAACCATGATATATCAGGTCGCTGCTTGTCGCTCCTTCTGTGTGAGTCCGAACCTTGACCTAAAAATAAAGACTGTCGCTTTATGTCCATGTTTACTCTCAGGGGCGGTTGGGGAGGTTGCATCGCCAACTCTAGCTCCCCGTCAAGACTTCCCTGTCTTGGTACGGGTTGTTCCATTGTGGAGGGAGCCGACTCAGGGTCACGCTGCTTTTTAAGGTGGGAAACCGATGACTTCTCAGACTTGGCAATGGTAGAGAGAGCGAAGGCTACTGCATTTGCTCTCTTTGTCAAAAAATGGATTGCTTTAGAATGCCAAGGTTGAAGTTTAGAAGCTTGATGCGCAACCAACAAAGCCAATAATTGATTTTCAAGAGCAATCGGCGCGATGACGAGACTCTTAATCCCCAGTTTTTCTAGGTCTTCTAAGTCACTTTCACTTACATCTGCTGCGTAAATATCCTCTATAATTAGAGACGTATTGCAAAAGTACATCTCTAAATACTTTCCTTCTAAAAAAGGATCTTTAATGGTTTTTCCTAAAATAGAAGAATTTTGGGCATCAACAGATTCTGCTAATACTAATGCTTTGGGTAATTCCCTGGCATCGTAAACAATTACGCGATCACACTTCAGGAGTTTTCTAGTTGCTTCAACAGTAAAATTTAAAAGTACTTTAATATTTGGATCATTTTTTAAATCAAGAGATTGATTCATCAATTTGGTAGATATTTTCTAAAATAATCAAGAATTGTTGTTAAGAAACCTTTATTGAGCCACTTTGCAAAACTCTCTGTGTAAAAGCAAGACTCCAAAAATTGCTTCTGTATAATTACTTAATTTTTATTAAGTATAGTTTAATATAAATCCATGCAATTAATCAAAAATTTACGTATTTTTACGTATAATTTACTCAAAGTTTATATATTACTTGACTTACTCGCGCCAATAAACCTCCCTTAGTCGGCTATAATGGGGAATTTTCAACATTAGTGGTTAGATTTTCTCTTTCGTTGAGTTCCCTTAATTTTATCTGTTTCCAAAGCCAAGCAGAGGGGAATCTCTCCAGAGACTTCAAATTCCCTGCGCGGAAACCTTAGTTGACCATTCTTTTAGATCTCATTTTCTTTGTACATAAAATATAGCATTCAGAATTTCTCTTAAATCGACAGTTCTTTGATGTCCAAAACCTTTAGGAGCAGGGAACCAAGGCTTAACCACTTCCCATTCGCTATCGCTTAAATCACTCATATAACGCTTTCTCGTTGGTACTGTAATTTTAGGGAGACAACTCATTGATAAAGATTCATCTCAACATCTGCCAGCTTATAATCTGCTGATCTAGGCTTTTTCCCTCTTGAAATTCTCTTTACAAATTAGCTCGAAAGCTTAGAAGCAAGCAGAGTCCTGTAACATGATATAATTTTCCCAATTATTGAAATGTATAGCTGTCAGCAAATTTTAGTAATTAAAAATAAATATTTAATTGCAACAGTAACATTCCCTATAAAAGTATTGGTAAATTTAATTTAGAGAAGATCTACAAAAACAAGAATTTCTACAGGCTTTATATTCTCAAGCTCTACAGCAAATACTTTAGAAGTGTAGCAAAATTATTTAATTCTTCTTATAGTTTAAGCAGTATTTTATGGAAAAACCTAATAGTAATAGTAAAGGAAAACTAACTTTAATAGCTGTAGCTATGGTGGCTTTTGTTCCTCTAGTATGGTCAACAGGACTTATCGGCAAAGGAATTTGGCAATTGTCCCAACAGTTTAGGACTCAAACTTCGGAAAATGGCAAAAATATTCCCGATTTTGCTCGCGTGCCAAATGTCGCAACGGGAGTTTTCTACTATGGTGGCAGCACTGCTTGGGCTCCTCTTCGTCTAGTGGTAGATTCGATAATTCAATCAGAAAGACCAGAATTACAATTGCGCTATATTCAACCACAAAAAGGACTTCCAGGCTCTAGCCCAGGAATCCAAATGTTGCTAGCGGGGGAACTAGCTTTTGTCCAGTCTTCCTATCCTTTAACTCCAGAAGAATACGAGCTAGCTAGACAAAAAGGTTTGAACCTCCAACAAGTCCCGGTGGCTGTCAATAGTATTGCTGTAGCGGTTCATCCTCAACTCAATATTCCTGGTTTAACCCTAGAGCAACTCCAAGCAATTTATACAGGCAAGATTGTTAATTGGCGAGAGCTAGGTGGCGCAGACTTAGAAATTACACCCTATTCTCGTCCTCCCAGCACTGGAGGAATGGTTGATTTTTTTATTTATAAGATTCTTCAAAACCAAGAGTTTGGTTCAAATGTCGAATTTGTTTCCACAACTACTCAAGCTCTTCGTCAACTAGGGAATAAACCAGGGGGGATTTACTATGGTTCTGCGCCAACAATTGTTCCCCAATGTACAGTTAAACCATTGCCTCTGGGTCGCCGAGGAGATAAATTTGTTGCTCCTTTCCAACAGCCTTTAGTATCCGCTTCTGAATGTCCTAAGCGACGCAATAAATTAAACCTTAAAGCATTTCTTACTGCCCAATATCCTTTAACTCATTATCTATACGTGGTATTTCTACAAAATGAAGACGATGAATTGCAAATTGGTAAAGCCTATGCCAATTTCTTGTTAACAAACCAAGGCCGGAAGCTGATAGCCAAAACTGGCTTTATTCCCCTCGATTAATTGTTCTGTAATTTCATTCACTTTGCTCTGTAATTTCATTCACTTTAGAGTTAGGAGGATTTCTTGGTCTAAGAGTGACTTCATTAGCTTCAACGGTAATTTCTTCCATTGGGGACTGGGCTGGTATTATGTGTCTGACTTCTGAGATATCCATCTTTTTTTTCATATCTTTGAGAAGACTTACCATTTGGGAAAGGTTTTGCTGAGACTGATTTAGCCCCTCGACTTTTTCCACAGCTTCAGAGATCGCTTTTTGGGCAGCATTAATATCGTTTTTAAGCTGGGTATTTTTGGCTTGTCCGATGGTTTCTCCATCAGTGGGGTGTTCCTGAGGTTCTCGATTGTCAGTAGCCTTCCCTTCAGCTTTATGGCTCATTTCCTCCTGTGCTTCGTTAATTAAACTGCTCCTAGCTGTTGATTGATGACTAATTTTACCTTTGAGATTTGACAGTGCAGCTTGGTTTCTTGGGACTAGTTCCCATCCCTGTTGCTGATGACTTTGTAGTTCTGGTTGCTGTTGATTAGCCTCATTTCTCTGAATCTGTTGTGTCTGGGATAATTCTTCTCTTAACTTCCCTCGCTCCAGAGCCAATCCTAGTTGAAGAGCTAGTTGAGCAAATAGCTCGATTTCTGACTGTTTCCATGAACGGGGTTGACTGCATTGATGTCCAATGAATAAACCAAATAATACCTCATCTTGTAAAATTGGTGCCACCAGACTAGCTTTGACCGCCAAAGATTCTAGCTGCTTTCGGTAACACTCGGTAAGATTTGCTCGCTCAATATTAGCGATCGCATTAACCCGACCTTGTCGATATTTTTCGGCATAGTCTCTGGCAAAACAGGGGTCTTTGATTTGAGAGCGTAATGCTCTGGGATAACCACGAACAACTGATTCTGCTACTACCGTCCCGTTCCAATCAGCATCGAACTGAAAGACAATTGCTCGGTCTAGTTTCATTATATTGCAGGCTTGTTCTACAGAGGTTTTTAGAAGTTCTGGTTCGTTTAGACGCTCGCGAATACTGAGAGTAAAACTGTTTAGTAATTGGGTTGATACACCTTGATTGTTTAACCTTCTCAGGCGCTTGGCATTATCTAGGGCAAAACCGACTTGGGTGGCAATTTGGGCTACCCAGCGAATTTCATACTCTTGCCAGTCCCGAGGTTGACTGCACTGATGGGCGACTAATAATCCAAATAACTTCCCTTCATTGAGAATGGGGGTGACTAGATTGGCTTTGACTTCTAGGCTTTCTAACTGTTCGATATAACAGTTGGTCA
>JASJCP010000214.1 GCA_030065935.1 Xenococcaceae cyanobacterium MO_167.B27 | reverse complement strand
AATAAACTTAAGCTGATAAAAAGAAGAGCTTTTGGCTTTAGAAATTTTGATAACTTTCAACTTAGAAGCTTTTTAACTTGGGATTTTGCTAGTTAGTTTTACACAGTAAGTTCGGTAGAACCTAAATTTTGGGATTGGATTAATCCGCTCCCCAAAGTAGATCAATATGAAACTCAGATTGATGCTGTTGAATTTGAGCAAGAAAATGAAGTTTTAATCTCTGCTATAGCTTGGGAAGGATTTGAAAAACAAGGAAAAGGATTAGTTTTACTAGAAGAAAAAAAAGAAGGAGAAATTATTTTTAAATATATTTCCCGCTACAAAATTAAAAAGACCATGAAAATCAAAGGAGTGGATAGTGAAGGAATACAAGCAATCTCGGAACTAATTAAGAGTTATCAACCAAATAAAAGCGTAATCACCGTTTATCTAGGAAAATTTGGCGAAATATCTATGTCTGTCTCTGAGCCAAAAGAGTTTAGCCCTCCAGAATGTTATCAAATGCTTAAGGACGAAACGTTAACCTAGTTGTCAAAACCGAAAAAATTTAGAAGAGTTGGATTTTCTTCTGTATTTTTTACGTAGAACAATCCTAGGAATATAGTATCAGTAACATTTCAAATTATTAGATTGGATAAATTAGCTTTTTAACTTAATTTATCCACTTTATTTTTCAAGAAGTTATTAAATTCCATTAATTCTGCATCAGTTAAGTGTATTCTAGAAGTTTTACCGTATCGTTTAATTAAATACTGTTTTCCTTGTTTTTTGCTCCATCCTAATCTTTTCATATGAGAATCTATTTCACTCTTAATTTGTTCCCATTCGATTACATCTTCTTCCTGCTGCTGGGAAAACAAATTACCTTGTTTAGTCCCTTCAATGGTAACTAACTGCGCTAATTCCGACTCACTCAAATAATTAGCTTTAATCCATTTAACTTCTGGATCACTGACTTTCCCTTCTGCGTGGAGAGCAATTAACTCATTAGAAGTCCCACAGCCCAAGACTCTCTCTTTAACCTTATTAGCTCTATTCTCTAGGGTTAGGCGATCGCCTGAATTATAAGGATAACTTTGCCAATTTATTTCGTGAGATTTCTTTTCTATTTTTTCTACCGAAGGCGGGGATTCATTATTAATATTCTCTTGTATTCCTTTCTCTGGCTGGATTTCTACTGTTTCATTGATACTGTCATTGATGTTGTCATTCCCCCCGTCATTCCCCTTGTCACTACTCTTGTCCACTTCCAAAGTCTCTTCTACCGTCGGCAAATTATCATTATCTCCACGAAGTCTAATCCCCTTGATTACCCTTACGGTTTTGCTACACATGGTTACTCGACCTTTTTCCATAGACCACCCTACAATGCTTGTTCCTAATTCCAACAATTCTGCGGAGAAGTTCTGGGGAGATTTGGCACTACGGTTAGTTTGACGGCAATAAAGAGCATAACTGCCGTACAAAGTACTACGGCTAGCATCATAATCTTCCTCGCTAATCCACTCTTTACTGTTGCTACCAATCCTTACTGATGCCATACAATCTTGAACCACCCAGTCATTTAGCCAAGCTGCTAACCCATCACTCCTCATCTGAGATTCCCAGACTGTAGAGTTAAGGTTGCTAGAACCTAACCCATTCAATACTGCTTCAATTCTTTCAGAGGGGATACTCAGCAGATAACTAGTCAATGCTCCTAATTCTGGCTCAAAATCCTTCATCAAGTCCCGTTTCTTGTGCTTGGGACATTGATAATCAAAGGGAATCATGATTTGACGACGATGCAACCAACTTCCTACATTTGTATGAAATATGGGGAAATTGCTGGTAACAATCGCCATTCCGCTAAATATATGCTCAAATCCATTCTCAAAGAGTCTCCTGCCAGATAATCTATCTTGACCAGTTAACCTCTTAAAGCTACTTAATTTCTTAGGTGCTTTGTCCTGGTCTGGCAATACTACTAACCTCTTGCCGAAAATCCTTGCTCTTTCGTGTTTATCCTCTAAGTCTGATAAATCTATTGTGACTGTGTTTTCTTCGCCTATTAGGGCTGTTATCAGATTGGTGAAGGTAGATTTACCACTACCACCACCCCCTATCAGGTGCATGAATTTCTGCAAGTCACTTCTTCCTCTTAAAACCCCAGCAGCGAAACAAAGTAACAATTCTTTATATTCTTGATTTCCTTTGGTCGCTTCATTGAGCCAAGTATCAATTGCCTTCCATCCCTGCTCGACAATTACATAATCTCTGGGCAACCTCCAAGTAAATCTAAATCCAGGACTATGGTCATGTAGCTTACCTGTTGCTAGCTCCAATACCCCATTTTGGAATGGTAGCCAATCAGTAGAGGATAATTCATCCCATTTTCGGAGGTACAGTTCCCGTTTCAATGCCCCTACGATGTTTTTGATATAAGCATTCGTACTGTAACCTTTGATATTTCTTGCTTTGAGAATTGTATGAACTTCTGCTTCTAAGTATTCTGGGCTGACAACTGTCCAAATTCCTTCTGTTTCTAAGGAATAGGCTAACCAGGTTTTCAATTGGTCACAAAATATCCAAGTATCTCGATATTTCTCTGCTATCTCCGCTCCAAGAATATCTGCCTTTGGTGGTTTCTTGTCAAACGCATCTTGACCATGTTCTTTATACCAAGTATCAAAGCTAACTGCTTGGCTTAACAAATTTTTACGAAATGCGTCTATCCCTTGATTTTGAATGTAATCGTCCAAACCTTTTCCTAAACATTCGTTCCATCTAGGAAAATTATATACTGGGACATCAAACTGTTGTATCTTCCTTGCCAGCTTTATTAGACCCTGTTTGACTGGAGTTTTCGTGTAGCTGTCAGCATCAAAACCCATCATGAAACCAAATCCATATTTGGCTAATCTTTCGATTTCTCCCACTACATACCTTTTTCCTTGGGGATCGTCCTTGCTGGGGGTTAATCCCATCTCTACTCCTAGTATTGAGAATGATGGGATGTCGTAACTACAGAGGCAAATAGCCTTAAACCCTCCCTCTGCTAACACAATTATGGGAATCCCATTTATTTGGTAGCAGCGTTCTTTGAGTGCTGGGATATCTAGCCAGAAGTTGGGGTCTGTTGGGTGCGATGGGAGCAGTGCATCGTATTGATCCCCTAATGGTGTTCTGTATTTCGGTGCTTTCTGTCCTTGTTTGCTACTCCAAGCTTTGTTGGGTCTGAATTGGGATTGACCATTTGACCCTTTGATTAGTATTCCTGGGGATTTGGCTTGGTAATGTAAGAATTCGCTGGCTTCCTTGATATCTAGGGAAAAGCAGTTAGCTTTTACCCAGTCGGGGTTTAATCCTCGTTCCTCGCAGCAGTGTTTGTAGTCTGATGGGGATAAGTAAACTGTGGTTTGTTGAGGTTCAATTACTACAGTAGTCATTCTGCACCTCCCACAATGTTAGAAGTGACTAGATGAGCAACGCCACTATATGGAGCGGAGCAAGTCGCTTTTGAAACTGTACGACCTTTGACCAATTCTCTCTTTTTAGACATGATGTAAATACCTTGTGAACTGTAGTTTAAGCGATGTATTGAAGTTTTTACTTGGGTGCAGGATTAAATGAGTGCTACTTGGAAAAGCAAAGTCTGAAGGTTTGCTGGTCATGACCAATCAGCTAAAATCGCACCAAAATCTGTGGCAAAGTGATTATTCTTTACCTGCTTTTTTCAATTCGTCTTAACTTAAGTAGTGCTTACCCTGACTAAACTTGGGTTATGTCTGCATTGATTAATCTTGTGGAAAGGTACAAAGAAATAAGCAAGCACAAATTAATCCACTTGCAAAGAGCAAGTTTTTAGAATTTGTCTGATAGAGTTATTGCTTTCTTTTTGCACTCTTTTTTCAGGATTACCCAAGGTACATCCAGAGCAATACTCTGTATTTTCTGTATCTAGGGGATTTTATCCAATTAAACTGTCGAACCATCCACTACTGTATTTTCAGTTGGAGGTTTAGGTTGATGAGTTGATTCTGAGGCAGTACTTATATATTCAGAGACTCGATTTTCTTGCTCTTTTTTGGTAAAGTATTCTAACATTTTACTAGAACTCCTTATTCCTTAAGGGTTTCAGGCGATCGCCTACCAGTTGTCATCTAGGAAGCGATCGCTATTTAAACTATAAGTTAATAATAGCATTCCAATGCAGTGTTAACAGCAATAGAAAGAGTTTTTTACAAATTTTTACACTCCCAATGGGTGTTAACATAGCATTAGAGAGAATGGAGAGACTGTATTTACAATGGCTAACCCTAACCCAAAAACTGATCACTTACCTCCTTTCCCTATGGTGGGGGATAAACCAATGGGAAAAAAGCCCATCGGCATCCGTGTTCCTGAAGAGGACTACAAAAGGTTCATGGCAATTCCTAAAGATGTTCGCTCTAAATTACTCCGCGAGTTTATTCGTGAAACAATAGAAAGATTTGAGCAAAAAACAGCTTAATTAATCTTCATAAGCTTTCAAAATCTTTACCTACAAAGCTTTCGACTAAAGTAATTCCAATATGTTAGCTAAATTATAAATTAAGCGATAATTCTATAAACTCAAATCCGCTTAGGGATTTCCTTGATTAAAAAAACAGCTTAACTTTCACCATCTATGAGGACATCCCATGAAAATCTTACAAATCAATATATCCGTGATTAAAGCCTGGTTTAAAGCCAGGTTTTTTTGATTGTTTGGTTTAGGAATATTAGTAAAATAACAGTTCAAGTATACTATAGTGAGTTTTGCGTCGAGAGTAAAGGGCAAAGTGAGTATGGTTTAAAATGAGCTTTTTTAAACTAGCTGCTACTGATGAGTTTTGACTCATTATCCTCCACACGGTTTCAGGAATAATTTTTGTCCTCGCTCGTATCCTGTATTACGCTTTCTGTTTTCAAGCTGCCAATGCCTTTTTGTTTTGTAACCCTGATTTGAATCATGTCCGTTTTTCCACTACCAAAAACAATTATTATCGTTATGGTATGAGACCTGCTTCCCCGATCTAGTCAGCTTTATGACCTTTAGTGTCGTACCCATAAAATAATGATGAAACAATCACGAACTGTTGGTCGTTTGTTACTCAGTCTTGCCAGCCTGGTAATTATTATCGCAGCGTTAAAGAGCATATCCCAGTTACTTGCCCCTATTTTGCTCTCTTTGTTTGTGGTTTTGATCGTCTACCCGATTATGCTCTGGTTGGAAAGACGCGGTATGTCTCGATGGATTGCCTATACTCTGGTCGTTCTAGGTGTGATCGTCGTAGGGGCGATATTTATCATTTTCTTAGCTGTATCGCTGAGTGAGCTATCGATTACCCTACCGAAGTATCAAGAACTGCTGGATGCCCGACTTAATGGCTTGGAGCAATGGCTTGCCAGTCATAACCTTCGGATAGAAAAGGTTATGAAAGATGTTCTGGAATTGAACTGGTTTAACCCAGAGAACATTTTTCAGCTCTTGTTTTACTTAGTCAGTATATTGCTGGAAACAGTTGCTAATGCTGGGTTCACTTTACTAGTTTTTATCTACATGCTGGCAAGTGCTGGTAATTTTTGGACTCACTTAAGGCGTGAGCTGGCAGCAGATCTACCGCTGCTAAAACGCTTTAGCACCTTTGGTCAAAGCATTCGTATTTACCTAGTCATTAAAAGCTGGTTGGGTGTGATGACCGCACTGCTTCAGGTCATTCTGATGTGGATTTTAGGGATAGACTTTGCAATACTGTGGGGTGTATTCTCATTTTTGTTTAATTTTGTCCCTAATATTGGTTTCTACATTGGGCTAATTGCGCCCGTTATCATTGCGGTGATTAAGCTGGGCATCACCAAGACAATTATTCTGATCTTTGGCTATACGCTAATTAACAATTTTTTTGACGTCTTGATTGCTCCCCACTATTTAGGTCAGGGGTTGGATCTATCAATCGTTGTAGGGTTCCTTGGACTTGTCTTTTGGACCTGGATGTTAGGACCGATTGGAGCCTTTCTGGCACTCCCCCTGACCGTGATGGTTAAAAAACTCTTATTAGAATCCTTGCCAGATACTCAACTGCTTGCTTCATTAATGAGTTCTAACAGTGAAAAGGACTCGTGAACTAGTATTTGGTCAGACTGAATTGAGGTATAAATAAGTATTTAAAGCTGGGACTGATTAACAGCAATGGCTGCCATCTGAATTATTGACCCATTAATCAAAAGTTACGTAAGTTTTTGTAATTTTTTGCTGGCTGCAATGGATGACAAAGAGAAAATGTAAGTAAGAGAGTATTAAAAAGTTTTAAGAAGGCTGAGGAAGATATTGGGTAAATTTTTTCACTCTCAATTTTCTAGCAACATTCTTACTCTTTGTCATCAAGGAGGCTGAAAGTATGAAAAAATTGCTCTTCAAATCCAAATACATCCTTTGTGCTAGTTCGCTCTATTTTACCGTTTTTCTCGTTCCCTTTTCTAGTTTGGCAAATGATGTTAAAACTAATTCTTCTTGGGAAAATACACAAGAGAAGCCAACAGAAATAGCTGTAATTAATCAAGTACCCAAACCAGAATCAGAAAGCATCGCCCAAGCTCTTGAAATTAATCCCCAATATGCTGAAGCTTACTACAATCGCGGTATTGCCTACATTAGTTTACAACAATACTCCAGAGCGATCACTAATTTTAATCAAGCTCTTGAGATTAATCCCCAATATGCTGAAGCTTACATCAATCGCGGTATTGCCTACGGTAATTTACAACAATACTCCAGAGCGATCGCTGACTTTAATCAAGCCCTTGAAATTAATCCCCAATATGCTGAAGCTTACTACAATCGTGGTTTTGCCTACGGTAATTTACAACAATACTCCAGAGCGATCGCTGACTTTAATCAAGCCCTTGAGATTAATCCTCAATATACTAGAGCTTACATGAATCGCGGTATTGCCTACATTAGTTTACAACAGTGCCAAAGAGCTATCGCTGACTTTAATCAAGTCCTTGAGATTAATCCCCAATCTGCTGACGCTTACAGGAATCGCGGTATTGCTTATGTTATCTTAGGCAATCTTCAACAAGCGCGGGAAAATTGGGAACAAGCAGCTACCCTATATAAGCAACAAAATGATTCTGAAGGATATCAATTAGTTCAGGAAAATTTAAAGAAATTGTCACAAATAGAAGCACAACAGTATTTCGCTCCAGGCAAATTATTATAGTGTTGCTCTATTGTGGAGTTTTCATATCGCTAAAATATTGATATTCAAGTCTAGTTTTAAATAGCAAAACTTATCTTTTAAACAAGATGATTCTAGTGATTTTTTGAGGTTACTTTTTCAGCAAACCCTATTTATCTAGTTCCTTGTTGATGTGCTTCAAGTGTTCCTTGAGGCTGTTTTCTCTTATGTAGGATAAATCTAGGACAGTTTTTGCGTCGTGATATGATTTTATTCTTTCTGCCTTATCTGTAGCTGGACTTTAGGAAATTGGTATTACAAGGTTAGTGATCGCACCTAATAGTCGGTTTTTGGTTACGGGGGATCAAGATGGTCAAGTTCAAATCTGGCAAGTTGAGCAACTAGAGTAAAAGATAAGAGGTAAGCAGATAGGCGTTACTGAATCAACGGTGGATTTTGCTCCTCAAAGTCTTCAAATTCCTACTAAATCAAATTCACGCATCAGCAACGCCACAAAATAAGTACTCATAACAAAAAATAGTTATCCCCTCCCATCTTTTTAAGAATAACTATTATCCGTGATAATATAGCTTATTTGTAAGTAATGGAACTAGATCATTATAGTTTAGTTATTAATCGATTCATAAGGTGGTTTACCTAAAATTTTCTCAGGTAATCCCAGGATTTCTCTCAATGTCTTGTCTAGCGTATAATCCGCAAGTATGTAACTTTTTCCCCAATGCTCACTGACTAGGATGTTGATCCTGGTAACAGGCGATCGCTCGCTTGGAGCGAACGACAGTTGGTGGTGAGCTCCCTGTCTGCTACTACGACAGGGTCAAAATCATTACAAACTCGTCTGGAAAAAGCCCAAGCAGCTTTAGCCGAATTGGGACAACCCAACTTCAACCACTCACCTTTGCTCCTGTTCCATCAGTTGCTTAGTCGTTAAACAAACAGTATGGGGTTTGGTTGACGATCAATAGAAAAATCAGGGAAATTGTTGGTTGTTATGTAGGCGATTATTCTAGAAAATCTGCCAAGATTATGGAAATCAATACAGGCGTGTCTATCGACAATGTACCGTCGCTTACACCGATTTTTGGGAGGCTTATAAAACTGTTATTCCCTCCTCAAGACATAGAGCAGTTCTTAACTCTACATCATTATAATGATTTCATTGCTAACAGTTAAAAATTTTTCACTACATAGAAATCACCACCCGTAATCTCAATGCCCTTGCTGAAGATGCTGAAGCGATCGCTTCTCTTGTTATGTTTAGTTCTTTGTCTGATGCTCTTTTCCATACAACCAGTTCAAGGGGCATCATTTACAATTGGTCCTGATTGCAATTTTACCTCCTCTGTTTCCCGAACCAGACCTTCTTCAGAAGGTGATGAACTTACTAAAGTATCTATTGGCATTTATTTGATTGATATTCTTTACCTTGACGAAATCAGAGAAAGCTTTGAAACCAAGTTTTTTATGCAGTTGCAATGGCAAGATCCACGGTTAGCTAAAAAAATACAGAAGAGCTCCATATCTTTTTGCAATATAAAGATGGATGATATTTGGAATCCAGAACCCTATGTTAACAAATACCGCAGGTTAAGCAGGGAATTTGACGAAATTGCTTCTGTTAACTCAAAAGGAACTGTAACATATCGACAGGTATTTGATGCAGAGCTTGTATCTCCTCTTGATTTCACAAAATATCCTTTTGACACCCAAGATGCCACGATCACAATCTTATTATTGCCTAATCAACCAGAGAAAATTAAATTTGTCGAAAACCAGGAAATAAACAAGGTGTTTGACCAACTCTCTTTTGTCGGCTGGTCAGTCGGAGAAGTGAAAACTCGAACTGGCTTGTTTACTAGTAAATTATTTCCGAAGCCCCTGCCTCGTTTCACCTTCGAAGTTGAAATTAAGCGTCAGTCCAAGTTTTTTGTCAAGAAAGCTATCTTTCCTTTACTGATTCTTATATTTGCAGTCTATCTCATATTTTGGCTCGAACCTGCTCAACTCATACCACGAGTTTCTCTCAGCAGCATTATTTTGCTCAGTGTTATTGCTTATGAATTGAACCTTCCTTCTCAACTTCCCCGAGTTCCCTACCTTACAGCAGCAGATACCTTTCTGATTGGCTTAATATTACTGATAGTTTTGGCTTTAACAGCAACGATAGTAACTTATAAGTTAACTCGGGAGGAGCAAAAGTCTCTTGCTTTGAGCATTGATATCTGGTTACGCTGGCTCTTTCCTCTTTTCCTTTTGGGGTTAATTGGGTTGGCTTTTCTTTGAGATTATATTTCAGATGATGAGTTCTATTATTTATTCTGATTCCCTCAAAAAATTGTTGACGACACCAAAGCCCCGAGAGAAATATTGGACAAAGTAGGACAGGCTTCCTGACGGCTAAGGGTTTTAAAGCGATAGTTTTTTGCCCGAGAGAGGAAAAAAAATTAAGGGGTCTTTTAAATTAAGTTATTGGTCAGAGTCATTAAGTTATCGGCTATTGAAGACCCCTTAATTTTTAACTCCTTGTAACCCCTGTGGGGACTCTCATACCCCCTATTAAACTGTTTTAATAGTATTTATAGAGGAAAAATAGGGGGTATTTTAGTCCGCGAATGGGGGCTTCAATAGACCTTGGTCAATGTACCTTAACCAACAACTTGATATAAAAGCCCCCATAGAGCGCCTGTCCTACTTTGTCATATTTTTTTGTAACCCTACATTCTGTCCGAAAAAAATTGCCCTTGTTTCCAGGGGTACAACCCTATTTAGGTATCGAAAGCGTCAGCGGTGTACAAGTTTCCACCAAAAATCCCATCCATGTAGAGGCCGTAACCGTTCACTCCCCCCTCAGAGCGCGATCGCTAAAACTGCCCACTCAACATGGAAAGAGAGTAAGTAAAACGGATATGGGATGACCATTGAGATTTAAGTAGCTACTCCAGGAGGAAGTAAGGGAGGA
>JASJCP010000048.1 GCA_030065935.1 Xenococcaceae cyanobacterium MO_167.B27 | reverse complement strand
ATATACAATTCTACACTGTCAGTTCCACTGGGGAATCTGGAATGTGCAGGAATGGACTTGCCAAACTAGCTGGTGTTAGTGGTCAAGCATTGAGCAAGTTAGAATCTTACCTAGCAACGAAATCACCATCAATTTACCTCCAACCCTATACAACACAAGACTTTCACCTAGCAACAAGTCATCACAATATTATTTTTGTTGATGGTAAAGATGTGGGTAACTTTACTCTCTACAAAGCAGAATACTGTGGTGCTGTAATCGCTCACTAGGCTATGAAAGGTAATCAAACAGCTTTCGGTAGTATGGCTAAATTCTGCTCAATGGGTATCACCAAGTGGATACAAGGCATTACTGGGTGGAATAAATAAGGCAAAATGAACAATCAAGAAATATTGGAGAGATTGGACAAATTGGAAAAGGCAATACAGTCAATTGAAGATTTGAAAAAGATAGTAATTGATACTAATGAGGAAGTGTGGGAGCAAATAGAAAGTAATACGTTATTGGTTAACAGTCTTAAGCAAAAACTTAGGGTCATGGGTCATGACCTAGACAGACTCAAGTAAATTATTTGAATTTCCCTATTTGACAGATTTATCAAAGCCTGGTATAATGCGAGGCTTTTTTTGCTTTAGAGATATTTTACTGGTTGATGAAGAGTTGATGAAGCCTATTTACTACCCGTGGAGAAATATGGGAATAATGGAAAAGTGAGCGAAATTTGAGCGAGAATTCGTTGAGCGTAAAGGAAAGTGAAAGTGAGAGTCTCTCGGAGTACTGCCTTAATGTTCATGGGGGTAGAGAGACTTGAACTCTCACGACCTTTTACGGTCAACGGATTTTAAGTCCGCAGCGTCTACCAATTCCGCCATACCCCCGTGGGTTTATGCTTGCTTTTTTCAAGCCTTATCTATCATACAGTATCTTTCGTATATTGCAACACTTATTTTGTGAAATTTGTCTGTTAACTTTCTAGTAATTGCCAAGCTTGAATTAATTTTCCCTGCATTAGAGCAGCAACCGCCCTGAGAGTGTTAATTTCTGGAATATCCGAATCAATAGCTATAGCCTTATTTAAAACTGCTTCCGCTAGTCTGGGTTTCCAGTCGTAGAGATAGACGAAAGCTAGATAGGCATAATTGTAGGGATTGTCTTGATTAAATTGTATGGTCTTTTTGAAAGATGCGATCGCCCCCTTAACATCTTGTTGTAAGACTTGGGATAAACCTACTGCATAAATCCAATCTTGTTGGAGTGTTTGAGGAATATCTTTTTGTTGTAGGCGATAAGATAAACTTAATTCTGCTTGGTTTAAGTAGTCTTGTTTGCCATCATATTGATTAATGCGAGCAGTTTGAGCAAAGATTGGTTCTAATGCTGCTATACCCTGTGCCATAGTAGGGGCTATAGTACGAAGTTGTGTGACTAAGTCTAATTCTGGGGATGGTTTGGCTGGAGAATTGGAATCAATAGTAATACTGATAGAAGGAAGAGATATAGGAGAGGTTTCTCCTGTCTGGCGATTGAGATAAGTTGCGGTAAGAGTATATTCCCCTGGTGTTATATTCTGGGGAGGAAGCATTCCAGTGTGTTCTGTTACTTGAAAAGTATTTTGATATTGTTCTTTTTTGATACTACTACTATCTAATGCACCCATCCCAATACCGTGATCGTGTAGCCAGATATTAGTGTTAGATACAAGATTATCTGATTTCCAAGTGAGTAATACTATTCCCTGTTGTAATTTTTGCCAACTACCAACCCATTGATAAGTAACTGGAATCGGTTTTCCTGGTGGTGCTGTGGGAGGTATCGTGATTTGATTTAATGTTACTGATTCTGAGGATGCTTCTAAAGGAGTAACTTTGAGACTAGGCTGGATAGAATGATAGAGTTTTAACTGACTATTATCGGGAAGTTGCCAAGTTTTTTGTATAGTAAAGTCTCCTCCTGTTTCAACTAACTGGGTGATTGTCTTTTGTGCATCGGGTATCGAGCCTTGATCTCCTGTTTTAGTAATAAACCAATCGAGCGATCGCGCATCTGCTATAATTTCATTATCTCTTACTCCTACTTGTCTGCCTACTACTTGAAAGTTTTTTAACCCTCCATAGAAGGAAAAGTTGTGTTGATTAATAGCAGGGGTAGAAGGTAACACCCCTAGAGTGGTGCGGAGATAAGGAGAATTATTAATAATTTCTGCGATAACTTCTGGATGGGGATATTCTAAACCTGTATAGGGATATTGTTGTACTTTTGGGCTGAGTTTTTCTGTAACAATATTTCCTCCCAAGGGAAACAAATTTAACATCATTAAGACTATTCCTAAACCTACTGTCCCCCAGGAAATATATTTTTGCCAGGTTCCGCGATAAGATAATAAACCTACAGCTAGTATTAAAGAAAAAACTGGCAGTAAAGGCAGTATATAACGAGCATCTTTATTAATATTGACTGAAGAGAGTAAATAACCTCCAATCAGAAACACTGCAATCCATCTGACAGAATTAGAATTCAGGATAGTTTTATGTGGCTTTTGCAGAATTATATATAGTATCAACCCCCCCAAGGGAATAAGTAAGATATGCCAAGAGAGTAAATAGGGTAATATCTTGCCGTAATAAGTCCAAGCATCTATAGTATTAAGGGCTGGATCTCCTTCTGCGATCGCAGAATCAATGGTAGCCCGTTTTCCTGATGTTAAAATAAGCAGCCAATTGGTACGATACCAAGGATAAGCTACTGCAACACTAATAACTAATCCTGTAAGAAGTTGAGTCAACTTCATCCAGTGGCGATTTTTTAGACAACCACACCATAGCCATACTAAAGGAATAAATAAAAAGAATAATGCTGTTTGTTTCAGCAATACTGCTAATCCCAGAGAAATTCCCCATAATATTGCTAATATCCAGTTTTTTTGTTTAACTTTCCAGAGAGTCAGAAGCCCAAAAGTAGCAGTAACTATTGCTGTTAGGGGATAGTCGAGGAGAAATTCTAAACGGTAGTAGTATAAACCTGGTAATAATTGACATAACCCTGCTGCCCATAATCCCACAGAAGCGTCGAATAAAATCACTCCCAACCCATAAACAGAGATTAATAATAATGCAGTGTATAACAGCATCACCAAACTAGCAGAATCTTCTGTCAATCCAAAAATGCTTAAAAATGGTGCAGTAAGAATATAGTGTAGCGGAGGAATTTTATTAGAAAGTAACCAAAAACTACGCCACCACTCTAGATCGAGTAAGTGAGTATTTTGCAGAGCATGACCGTAATTTAAAGCACCGTTGAGATAATCCGCTTGATCCCAAGCAGGGACAGAATTATCCACACCATACCATAAGCGATCGCCTATTGCCACCCCTAACCAAATCATCAGGAGAATTACTAAATTACGAAAATGCTGAGATTTACTTGATATCATGTTCTGTAGCGTGTAGAAAAGAGTGATGACTAGCAATAAAAATCACATCTCCATCGCTGTAATAGGAGATGTTCACAATCAATGGGATGAACAAGACAATTTAGCATTAAAGCATCTAGGAATAGACTTAGTGCTATTCGTGGGAGATTTTGGTAATGAATCAATAGAAATAGTGCGTCAAATTGCTAGTTTAGATATTACCAAAGCAGTAATTCTAGGTAATCATGATTGTTGGTACACCGCTTCTCCTTGGGGTAGAAAAAAAGCACCTTATGACACTACCAAAGAAGATCGAGTTCAGCAACAACTAGATTTATTAGGAGAAACTCATGTAGGATATGGTAGATTAGACTTGCCTCAATTTAACCTGTCTGTAGTGGGTAGTCGTCCTTTTAGTTGGGGTGGATCAGAGTGGAAAAATTCTGACTTTTATTGCGATCGCTATAAGATATCTAACTTTGCAGAATCAACTATTCGTATTGTCGAAGCTGCCCACAATAGCCCTTATGATAATTTAATCTGCATCGGTCATAATGGTCCACTAGGATTAGGAGACAAAGCAGAAGACACCTGCGGTAGAGATTGGAATCCTATTGGGGGAGATCATGGAGATCCTGATTTTGCGGAAGCCATAGATAAAATACTTGCTTCAGGAACATCTATTCCTCTTGTCACTTTTGGACATATGCACCACAGTCTGCGTCATCGTAAAGATCGTTTGCGGACTATTATCAACACTAATGATTTAGGTACAGTTTATCTTAATGCTGCTAGTGTACCTCGTATCAAAGAGCAAGAAGGAAAAATATTACGCAACTTCTCTTTAGTAACTTTAGAAAATAATACTGTTAGCAAAATATCTTTAGTTTGGATCGATCAAGATTTTGCTCTTGCATCCCAAGAAATTTTGTATAAAAATAATTAACTTTAGTTTATTAAAGTTTACTAAACAGATCCAGAAGAGCTATTGCTTAAGCAATCAATTTTGTTATCATGTTAAAGCCATACTAGGAGAGGTGGCAGAGTGGTCGAATGCGCTCGACTTGAAATCGAGTGTACTGCAAAGTACCGTGGGTTCGAATCCCACCCTCTCCGTTATCCCTAATGATAAATCGATAATTGCCTTAAAAATTAAACAATTTCTTAAATGCTACACAAAACCAACCAAAAATTTTGGCAAGAGGGCAAGAGGGCAAGAGGGCAAAGTGCTAAAGAGTCCTCGGCACCCTACACACAACTCGAAACCCGATATAGTTGAGCGCGAGCACGCGGTAGTTGAGGTAGCGAGCAGCAGAGCGACAGCTATTAGGACGGCTGTCCCAAGAACCACCGCGTAATACATAACAACTACTATTGCTATTGGTTGTCCAAGAACTTCCATTTGTAGGTGCATCTTGATAATTATCGTGCCAAAGATCTTCGCACCATTCCCAGACATTCCCATGCATATCCCACAAGCCGAAATTATTAGGAGGAAAAGTACCTACTGGGGTTGTTTCTTCCCGATATTTTCCTTTTGGTCCTTCTCCATAAGAACCCGACCATTTAAATTCTTCGTAATCAGTGCCTCGATAATTGGCTAAATCCGTAGTAATTGTTGCCCCGAAATGAAATGGTGTAGTCGTTCCTGCACGACAAGCATATTCCCATTCTGCTTCCGATGGTAAAGTATATTTTAGTTCTGTGTGTTGAGAAAGGCGTTGACAAAATTCTATTGCTTCATACCAACTTACCTGTTCTACAGGTCGCTTATCTCCTTTAAATCGCGAAGGATCGGCTTTTAATTCGCGATTCACTTGAGGCAAAGCTGCTACTGCTCGCCACTGCTCTTGAGTGACTGGGTATCTTCCCATAAAGAAAGTGGAAACAGTCACTTTATGTTGCGGTCTTTCGGCATCAGTTGAATCTAGTTCGTCTTCTGCTGCGCCCATTATAAAATCACCTTCTGGAATTAGCACCATATCTAACTTAATGCCATTGCCCAAATCTTCTGAGGAATACTTTGTTGTGCGCTTTTGTCGCTCTATAAAAAAGTTAGCCACAGATTGACACTACCCCACTAAATTAATAACTCCGCGTTCGCTACGTTTTTAATTTTAGTGGGGGATTCTTGCTTCATTCGGCAGTTACTAGGTCAAATAGTGTTAACTGTAAAACCCCCGCACCTCGCCTATGCCAAGCCATTTGATTACTCACGGGCTGAAAGAGCGCGATTCTTCCACGTTGTTCAATTACTTTTGCAGATGCTACATCTCTTGGAAGAAATGTATTACAATACTGACATTTATGTATTCTTTGCTGTAATAATTTTTTGCCAGTATATAGTCTACAGACGGGACATTCTTGGGAAGTAAAATCTTTATTTACTTTCTCAAAGTATTTCCCTCTTTTCCAAGCTACAAAAGGTAATATTTGATTGATAAAACTTCCAATTCCCGAATCAAGAGATTGTTTCCTGAATAAACCTTTTGACCAAATCCCCCCTTTAGTTCCCCCCTACCCCCTATAAGTCCCCCTACCCCTCTATAATCTCCCCTACAGGGGAGATACAATCGTATCCCTCCTTTCAGGAGGGATTATAGGGAGGTGGGACATCAGTTGAGCCTCTCCTTTCAGGAGAGGTTTGGAGAGGTGGGGGGATTCAACAAATATATTGTCAGCTTTATCACAAAGATAATGAGCAAGTTTAAATAGCCAATCAGTTCTTGTATTTGCTACTTTTTCATGGAATAAGGCAATCTTCTTGACGGATTTTAACCAGGAGTTGTTTGAACCCTTAACTTTATTCTTAAGCTGTCGCTCTCTGTCTTCTCAACTTCTTAAGTTGATTTCTTAAGAATTTAGGACTCTTGATTAATTGTCCATTACTTAGAGCTATAAAATTTTCGATTCCTGCGTCAACCCCTAACGATATCTTACCAGGTATAGGGTCTGGTAAAGTTTCAGTAGATTGAAAAACAATCATCAAATAATAACCACTTGCTTTCTTTATAAGTAGCTCCACCTAAATAAAATAAAGTTTGTAGTCAACCCTTCAGGGTTACTAAATCCTTGCAGAGTAATGGCTAAAGCCAAAACTACGAACATCATCTATTTTGTGTTTAATAAAGTGAAGCTACTTAATCTGGAATTGTTTAGGAATAAAGCCAGTGGGATAATTTCTTGATTGTCTTATTCTAATCCAGCCAATACTGGGGAGTTTAACTCTTCCTTCTTCTAAACAATTTTTACCTAGTTGGGGAAAAATAAAACTCCGAAATCTGTTTTTAGAACGAAATCTAGGAAATCCTCGTTCTGGTATTTTAAAAAAATCAGACCAAGCCTTATCTAATATCATTTCCCTTTAAATTTGCTACAGATGACTGATGGGGAGACAAGGGAGACAAGGAGGACAAGGGAGATTAATGTGCAGCATATCTAAAGTGATTTGATATAACCGCTTTAAAACTTGTTGCAAACATTGAGCATTTACCAGTTTTAAATGAGGAAATTTCTCTTTTGTCAAGTTGCTCCACAAAATACTGAGCTGACTGTTGACGACGATTAATAGTAATCTTTGGTTTTCCTTTCTGAGATTGCACTTTCTTCTAAGTAGCTCCACTTAATTAAACAACAAATGTTTTGTAGGTTGGGTTGAAGGATGAAACCCAACATGAATAAGCACTCGATGGGTTTCGTTATCACTCTACCCATCCTACGAATAATTAGGTTGACCTACTTATCTAAATTAATTTTTCTCTAAAAAATTTCGGCAAAGGGCAAAAGAGCAAAAAGAGCAAAGTGCTAAAGAGTCCTCGGCACCCTACACACAACTCGAAACCCGATAATGTCGTTCGCGAACACGGGGTCGAGGTAGATGCGAGCAGCAGAGCGACAGTAATTAGGATCGTGGGTCCAAGAACCACCGCGTCTTACACGAGAACTACTATCGTCATTGGTTGTCCAAGAACTACCATCTATAGGTGCATTTTGGTAATTATCGTGCCAATGATCTTCGCACCATTCCCAGACATTTCCGTGCATCTCGCACAAACCAAAATCATTGGCAATACCAAACTTATCCACTGGAGTTGTTTTTCCCCGATATACTCCTTTTACTCCTTCTCCATAAATTGATTCTCCATTATAGTTAGCTAAATCCGTTGTAATAGTTGCACCAAAGTGAAAGGGTTGGTTATATTTTTCATTCCATTCCTCTACTGTCAATTGTCTACTGGTTACTGATAACTGATTATTGATAACTGACCTACAAGCATATTCCCATTCTGCTTCCGATGGTAATCTATATTCTCGTTCTGTATATTCGGAAAGGCGTTGGCAAAACTCTTTTGCTTCATACCAATTTACCCTTTCAACTGGTCGCTTATCTCCCTTAAATTTTGCAGGATTGGTTGTTAATTTTCGATTTACTTGAGGCAAAGCTGCTACTGTTCGCCATTGTGCTTGAGTAATAGGATATTTGCCCATGAGAAAAGAATATTCGATTTTAACTCTATGCTGCGGTAGTTCTTTGCCCCTACTATCTTCTTCTTTAGGCGCAGCCCCCATCATAAACTCACCAGGTGGAATAAGTACCATCTCTAGTTCTACTTCATCGCTGAGTTGTTCGATAAGTTGTTGTCCCTGTCTTGTTTGTTGGTTTATTACCCATTCTTTAATCTCTCGCTCTCTATCTCTACGGAAAGGGTTGAGCCTCTGGAGTAGACCTGCTGGTTTTTGTATTAGCTCTAATTTGGCAGTGACAAATTCAAAAGTTTTGTATTCTTGTTGCTCTATGACAACTTCTGCTACTTCAAATTGCTGGGTTTGTAACTCAATGCCTTTTAGTAAAACAATAGTGGCAGGTTCATACTCTAAATCTTGTAGCGGTGGGAAGCCACTAAAATCATATTTTGGCTTATCTACATCATCCGATTGTCGCCCAATTAAGCGGTCTAGATTACTGACAATCTCTTTATATTTTCCTCCTCTTCTTCTGAGAACTTCCGTAGAGACAATGGCAAAAGGTAGGGCTTTCTGCTGGGAAACATTATCGCTATTTTCCAGTAAAAGTTGTAACTGTGCGGTAAATTCATCTAGGGTTTTGCCCCAACGACGAGCAATATAACTGGATAAAACAGAGACGGTATCTGTAGCAGGGGCATTATCTAGTAACAGATTGCGTACTTGCTCATGGACAAATTGATAACTAATACTATCTGGATGGGAAGAAAGTAAGATGGGGTTCTTTGGTTCTAATAAACCACCTAAAAACACCTCGGCTACATGAGATTGTTTGGATGAGGGTAAAAAGTTTTGCTGAATTAATCTGGTGACTGGTAGATTAATTTCTGGGGATGCTGCTAATAATCCTGCTAATCTCCACGCCAAATTTGATGAAGCGTTCCAAAAGCGGTCTACTCTTTCTTCTGGTGTTAGTTCGTAGTTGTTTAAGTTAACTGCTTCTGTTGGGTTTTCTGGAGAATCTATTTCTAAATCATATTCAAAAATAAATCCAGGGGTTTTCACTCCTCCTTGTCCAGAAATCATGCAACTCCAAACAGAGGCAAATTTTGGTTCTAAGGAGAGTATGGGGACTTTTAGTTCTAATTTTTGGAGCTTTTTATTTTTTTTTGGTTCTTTATCTCCATCCTTGATAGTTTTATAAGCAATAATGTCTTCATAATCATCAAATTTAGTTTTTCCTATATCTCTAAAAGGATCTGGCACTATAGAAAGTTTTTGATTGGGAATACCTGGAGCTAATCCGAATAATTGTACTAGGGTTTTATCTCCTAAAGCGGTTCTCTCCCATAACCACTCTGGCAAAACTTGAACTAGAGCCATTGGACATTTTTCTGCCCAAATTTTGAGAATTGGCAAGATTGACTTTGAATACCAAAGAGTAGCAACACAGTCTGTAAGGATTAAAATTAATCTTCTACCACCAGGTTCAATTAAAGAAGAAGGATTAATAATAGTTTGTTTATCGATTTCCCGTCCAACTCCGGTTCTTAGGTAAACTTTTTCTCCATCTTGAACAATGCCAAAGGTTCTAACATCACCAAAAATTCCATATCGCCCCAAAAGTTGAGTAATTTCATTAATAGTTTGCTGCCAAATTTTCATCGAAGGAGATTCATCAATCACCAGAACTAAATCTAACCAAGGTTCTAAAATTGGCTTTAACACTGGGAGAAAAATTCTTTCTTCTACTATTTTTTTGACTGTAGCTACTTCATCCAAATTAAAGCTTTCTTGAACTGCAATTGGTTGAATCAAAGGACGTAGTGACCTCATAAACCGCAGAGGCTCATCTAAAGAGGCGTTTGGTACTCTAATGGGAAAACCGCGCTCAAAGTTTATCGGCGAATTTTGGGTAAATAATCCTAATTCTTTTGGTGATTCTGATGTGGATGAAGATAAATTTTGCTGATTATTATTATTTTGTGGCGTTGCTTGAGGTTGAAAATTTGATTGAAAGGATTGTTTGGAAGTTGGATACTTACGCAGAAATAGAATACCAGCCATACAATTGATTCCTCGGAGGAGTAGCCAAATGATTGGTACATTATTACACTGTGATTTCCTTGTATTTTTTGCATGAGTCTCGTTTATTTTATTTTCAGACTCATTTTGTGTCCGATTATCATCAATAGCCTGAGATTGTTGTCTAATTCTGGTTAGCCAAAAGATATCGGCAATTTCTTCTGCCGTTAGTTCTAAATCTAGCCCTAGTGAAACAATTAACTCTTTAACCATAATCGTCTTCAGAGCTAACTAACGGACTTAACAATAAATCTTTTATCCTTTCATCATCTTGACCATCTAAATTTCCAGCTAAAAGATAGATAGTATTTAATAATTGGTCTGTAGCTAAATTTTGTTCTGAACCATCTCTCCTTGTAACAAAATCTGCAATAATTTTCTTTACAGCTTCAAAATCTTGAGCATCCAATTGTTTTTGTACAATTTGCAATAAATCTTCTTCTGTGGGGTCTGGCATTCTGACGCGAATACATCTTCGCAAAAAAGCAGGAGGAAAATCTCTTTCTCCATTACTGGTTAAAATAACCAAGGGAAATGATTGACAACGAATATATCCCTGCTCAATTAAAACCTCTTCATCATCAGCAGAACGCAATTCTACTCTCGGGTATTTCTGAGAAATTCTTACCAGTTCGGGGATTTCAAATTCTCCTTCTTCAAAAAGATTCAATAAATCATTGGGTAAATTGATGTCTGCTTTATCAATTTCATCAATTAGTAAGATACGGGGTTTGCTAGAGGGTAAAAATGCTGTACCTAAAGGGCCAAGCTTTATATATTGACCAATATTATTCTCCACATTATTATCTTTTTTTAGTGCTACAGTAGAAAATATCTGAGTATCTTGTAATCTGGCGATCGCATCATATTGATAAAGAGCTTCTTGAATTGTAGAACGCACAGTTATAGACCATTTTAAAACTTGCCCTAATTTAAGTTGATAAGCCACTGCATAAGCAAGAGAAGTTTTGCCAGAACCAGGTCTTCCTGTTATTAATAAAGGACGACGTAAATAAAGAGCAGCATTAACAGCATCTATCACCTCATCTTGATTATCCCGGAGAAAAAAACGTTCTCCTCGTTCGCGATCTTGTTTTAGCTTAAGCTCTTTTTTATTTTGTAAATTTATCGATGGATCTGAATGTATAAATTGTCGCCATTTAGGGGGAGGGGGTAGCTTCTCAATATCATTATGGGGTTTAATGGGTTCTCCATCAGGAGAATTTCCTTTAAAAATTCGCCAATCATTCATGCACCTAACCTCAATTTATTATTTTGAATATTGTCTTTTAAGTAATCATGCAGCTTAGATAGTCGATTAGTCTCTTCAAAATAAATAGTTAAATAATAGCCAAAGTATTCATTGGGGTCTGGTTCTGTGGCACTATCTTTTTCAATATCTTTAATTTCTTCTTCAATTTGATTATTTTTTAAAGTATCAATTGCTTCAAAAGCTTTCACTCTTTGTTCATACACAATATTTGCCAAATTATTTATTTTCTTAATTGATTTAGGTGCAAAAAATTGGTTTAATTTATTAAATAAATTTTGGTCGGGAATATCTTGACATTTTGCCCAAATTATAATGGGTACTCCCGATTCTAAAATTGCATTTACCAAACCACTGCAACTCTCCCCAGATTTAGGTGGCTTACAGATTAGTTTTAGTCCGATTTTACTTTTCATTTTTGTAGCGATTTTTTGACCTCTACCTGACATACTATTCAAATTTGTATAATATGTTTGATGATATTTTATAAGTTCTTGTTCATTAATATCATCCTGTAAACAATCAATAATCTTCTCAATTTTTTGCCAATTTTGTTCGAGGATAGTAATAAATTCGGAACTGTTTAATCTGTCATAAGACCTGACGATAACATTGTATTTTTTGCCAAGCTCAATAAACTCACCACATCCTATTCCATATGGTATTTTCCAACGATCTACATTTTCAAATAAATAGTTACCAGGAAGAAAAAATTCAATAATCAAGTTTTTCCTTATTCTTCTTTCTCTAATTCCTCTAATCTTATCGTAACTTTCCTCAATAAGCATTTTTAACTGTTTAGCTAAATTTTTTTTACCTGCTTCAGTCTTAGATTGAGAAAAGCTAAAATTAAATTGTTTAGATGATTTATAATTAGGTATTGTTGTATTATCATCGGTTTTTCGATTATTTACAACGATATAATTTTGTAAAGGTATTAGGTCTGGTTTCTGGTTTCGATTATTTATATTTTCTAAAATAAGATAGCCTAATAATGAATAGCGATCTGAATCGGGAGAAGATAATTTTTTGATGACTATTGATAAATAGGGTTGCCAAGTACAAGGATCTTTATTTTCATTATTAGTTGAACTAGACTTTTCTTTTGGCAATTGATATCCCTGGTCTCTTGCTCGATCTTGCCAGTTTTTTAGTTCTTGCTGAAGTTGTCGATCGCTAATATTTGCAAGTAAATTATTTACAAAAAAAAATATTCGTAATACTTGTCGATCCTCAAGATATGGATAATCGTTAAGGAGAAATGTTAAAATTAAATATATTTTTACACAGCTTGATACTTTTGTGTCTTTTAGATGAAACTTAATTTTTTCAGAAAGCGTGGCTTTTGTAGGTAAAGATGATTTAAAAGAATCGATGACTGATTGAAAATCAAAATTACTTATTTCGTATAATATTTTTAATAAACTAATAATAAATTCTTTTTGAATATGACTTTCACTACAACCAAGAAAATATTTTATGTGTTTATGTACAAAGTTTTGTAAATGTTCATTTTTAGGATTATATTCAACAGCTTTGAAAATTAGTTTTGTTATATTGGTGTTTTCATTAGTAACCAGGCTATAAACCGTATCTGGAAAATTTTTTCCATCAGCTAACTCTATTAGTTTAACGCCTTGACTATACTGTACAATTCTTTTCAATTCTGGGTTGTCAAAAGCCTTCGTTATTGCTATTTCTAAATCTTCTATAATTTTTACATCAATCTCCATGTTTATAGTAAATTGTTAGAAATTTTAAATGGCTATCTAACTAAATTAATATTACTCTCAAAATTATAATTTTCAATTTTAATTTTAGATTTTGCTACTTATAGGTTAGCTAATTTATTTTGTTCTCGTAATCTCGAAACAATAGCACTAAAAGGAGTACCTGCATTAAATTGAGGAGTCTTATTTTCATAAAGTGTATCTCCACTGTGGTGCAAAGCTACTAATTCCCAATCAATATTAAAACAGGGTGAACCAGAAGAACCTGGTTCTGTATTAGTACGATATTTTACAACAGTTTTATTTGAGTTTAAACCAATAATTGACTCTGTATCAAATGCCAACTTTAAAGGAGTTCCTTGGGGATGCTGCACGATAAATAAAGGAGTATCTGCTAGAAAATTATAATCATTTTTGGGCAACTCAATCCAGCCCCTTTTAGGACTTCCTCTTTCTCCAACCAATTGATTCCCTGGTTCTCCATCTATCCTCAAGATGGCATAATCTAATTCATTTTCCTTTGGCTCTCGCTTTTCTTCATCAGGAGGATAGAGACTATAATCTATCAGCCAATCTCCCAGCAATAATTCATATTCCTTTCCACTATTAACAGTAATACCATCTCCTAGCTGTTTATAATCAAAACGCAAAATGATATCTTCAGGAGCAATGTTTCCTTTATGTACTGATTCGATGACGTGATAATTTGTAATGGCAACATCAGCCCCAATTAAAAACCCCGTCCCCAAAGGTCTATAGCGACCTGAAGATTGTTTAACTTCAACACGGCATACTTGTGCTTCGATTGCACCTAATTTTTCTCGCCATTGAGTTACATTAATAAAACTATTTTTGGCTCGAATAATTTTCTCTAAAGAGCCTCTTTTAGCTAACTCTGGAGGCAAAGAATTGGCAATATAGGGGTTACTAAAAAATTCTTGGGAAAAAGCAAACAGCTTGGCATTTTTGGGATTAGATTGACGCGCTCCAATAATTAATTCTTCGATCCAGCCATAACTATCTGCTTCTCTAATTAGATCAAATGCTAATTCTTGGAGGTCTTCTGCGATGGTGATATCGTATAAATTTTTATCAAACCTGAATTTAACAAATTGTAAAAAGCGTTGGGGAGTTTGAAAAGCATCTCGCAATGCTATTGATAATTTTTCATGTTGTGAACCTGATATTCCCATTGATTGAAATCCTTACTGCAAAACTGTGTTCTTCTCAAATCAAGATGATTCAATAATTAATACTATTCCTGAACAATTTCATAAAAGAAGGAAAGATCTTTTACCTTATGAGAACCCTGATGAGGATGTCTACCGATACCAAAATTATCTGTATGTTGTAACCAACTATTGCGATAAAGACCAATTGTATTGCCTGTTACTCGACTGAGAACTTGGTATGCAAAGTTACCTAAAACTGACGCACTGCCAACAGCGGAGACTATGGCAGCAGCTTGGGGAGCTACCAAAGCTAGACCAAGTAGAGCAGCTAATGATTCTCTTATTTCTACAGAATTTAATTGCTGGGAAAGTAAAGTAGCAAGATCGTCTGAATCTTTGCGATCGCGTGATACTAAAATAAAAATATCTAAGAAATACTGAGGCTGTCCATAAAATATCAGCAAACCAGTTTCTCCAGTTGGAAGTCGATCCTTATCTTTAACAGCAGGAAAGCGAAATGTCTGAGGCATATATATACTTTGAGGATTATCAACTATAGCATTGCCATGAACAACCAGTGCATCTAATCTGATTTCAGCATCCCCAAACCACTTTTTTGTATCCCAGATCATAATGTCTTGTATTCTGATTGCCAAATTAGGTAGCTCTTCTAAAGACTCTCGACCACCTCTTGTACTTGGTTTAAGATTTATCTCACGTTCTACTTTTTGTTCAATAGTATTAGTATCAGGAAATGAAGATTCATCGATCAACCATTGTTGTTGAGCCATATTAGCTATCTATAAAATTGGACAAAAGTTAAGAAACTACAATATGTAAATTAGTCACTTAATACATATTCTGTAATTATGAATGATGCTTATATCTGTTTATATTTAAAATGTTGTAAATTTGTAAAGCCAAGTTAAATGATGATATTTCGCTATTTCTGCCCAAATTCACAAACTGTTGAGAGACTTCAGCCAGTCAAAAAGCATAGATAAAAGATTACACTAAAGAAACCGTGCTAATTTTCTTCCCTCGGAAAAATTGTAATATTTACCAATGCCCAAAGGACAAAAGAAATCTAAAGGAGTCCCAGAGCTTCATGATCAGGTAAAAAAGGGCGATGAAAAAACCTCTAGCTTCAGTGATGCCTGAAGCACTAACGAATTGGCTAATCTACCTTGTTAATTCTTAATTAATTATCTCTTCGGCGAGTGCCAAAAACTGATTGAACCCAATAGACTCCTGAGCTTCCTAGTGGGATAAAGGTCTGTAATTGCTCTTTTATGGCAATTTCTTAAATTTGAGTCCCTTAATTGACAGTGTAAGAAATTACTTGATTGATCTTAGGTCGCCCAAAACGTTCTGCTGCATTCCCTCCTCTTAAAAATAATTCCATCCAACGAATTTCTTTGCCATCTTGTCTCTGCCAGCCAGAACTACCTGGTGCAAAAGCTAATGTCCCAGAAGGGACTTTAAAACTACCATCAGAATAGGTGGCATCATTGACTACATCCCCAACTTTTACTGTTACTTTTTTGTAGGGTTCTAAATTAATAGTGTGTGCAGGAATAGTGGTTTTGATATTACCGTAGCCATCAATCCAAGCAACTCGATCCCTAGGAACATCTGGAATCTGGTTGGGTTTTATTACTTCTCCTAAGATAGAGCGATCACCATTAACAATGGCAGCAGCAGCTTGAGGAAACAGATCGCGAGAACGAAACTGAGAACCTCCCCGAGAAACTTTAACTACGTGCATTTGCTTGGCTTCATCTTTGATAAATGAAAGACTATAACCAGAAAGTACCCCTACTACTATTACGTTATCGGGTAACAAAGCATAAGTTAATCCTTCTCCTTCGTTGTCTGGTCTTGCTTTGGCATTGTCAATACGAGGAGCGCAGTTATGGTAGATTAAGCGTGAGCTTGCTCCTGGATTAAGACCTAATTGTGCAATCCAAAAACCCATAGCAAGAGTACTAAATGAAGGAACACTCAGACAGTGAATTTGTGCTGAGGGCAGTTGTTTCAATAAACGTTGTTTAACCTCGGCAAAAGCTGGATCGCCAGTTCCGTAGTCTGCAATCAGGTGGATAAACATCTGTGATTACTTAGTTTTTATTACTTTAAATCATATTGTCACTATGTTAAAAACTGTTTATGATAAGTTGAATGGATATGGATGGTTAGGCAATATTTCAACAACATTACTCAAACGACTGTATACCCACCATCAATTAGAATAATCTGACCCGTTATCAAATCTGAGGCAGATGAAGCTAAAAATAATACAAGATCAGCAACTTCTTGAGGATTGCCAAAACGCTGCAACGGAATCTTTGCTTTCATAGGATCACCTTTGGCAGGGTCGCCCCATACCTTCTGGCCCATTTCCGTGAGTATCACTGTGGGGGCTACTGCATTACATTGGATGTTAAAGGGCCCAAGCTCTGCTGCCATGACTTTTGTGAGCATGTTAAGACCTCCTTTAGAAGCTGCGTAAGCTGCATGTCCATTGACTGCGACAATACCTGCTTGAGAAGAGATATTTATGATTTTTCCCCTCTTCTGCTCCCTCATGGGACCCGAGAGCATTTTGGCAATGATAAAGGGCGCTCGTAAATTCACGGCTTGGATCTCATCCCAATCTTCGATAGATGCCTCCCAGAGTGAATCAATATGCACGATGCCTGCATTATTGACTAAGATATCAATAGCACCAAAATAGTCTAATGCAACAGAAGCAGTTGTTATTGCACCATCAATGGTGCGAAGGTCTGTGTTGATGACTTCACATTTATTACCAAATGTACGAACTCTCTCCTGAGTCTTCCCAAGACCTACCTGATCTCGCCCTGCAATAGCGAGCTCTGCACCTGCCTGCGCTAGATTGATTGCCACTGATGCGCCAATACCTTTAGACGCACCTGTGACAAGAGCTGTTTTTCCTGACACTAAGAAACGCTCTCCTGCGTCGTTCATGTTTTTCTCCAATCTGTATTTTTGAGTTTCATTATAATTATCTAATTAGTTGTCCTGAACCAGATGAACCCCCATTAAATAAATTAGATTACTGTGGTCAATTATTCCTAAAATCCACTTTGGGGGGTCTGGATAATTAAAACTAATAACTACTTGAAAAAAAAATATAAGCCAATAGAATTAATGGTCTTACGATAAATTAAATAGCTTCTGTTGACTCTAAAATCGTAAGATGAAAGAGCAGTAATTCTTGAGGAGATGGTTTGATGGCAATAAAACTCTCAGATTACAGACTTCGTGATGAGAGCAATAACTTTGAATACTATTTAGATTATGGCAAGGTTAATAGTTCTTCTCAAAAACCTGCTATTCTCTTGATTGGTGGTGCAGAAGAAGGAACAGTAGGAGAAGATGCTGCTACTCAATGGTTTTTGAAGCAAGCCAACTATGGAGATTATTTAGTCCTACGCTGCGGGGGCATTGGCAGACAAGCACAGTGGATTGCGGATAATTACCGAGATTTAATCAATTCCGCAGCAGAACTGTCTATTGATAGCAGAGAAGCAGCTAATAACCCAAAGGTGGTGCAATATATTAAAGATGCTGATGCTTTATATTTGGCGGGTGGGGATCAGAATAAATATGAAGATTACTGGGAAGGAACAGCTACAGAAGATGCCATTAATTACTTAATTAATCAGAAAAAAGTGCCTGTGGCTGGAACTAGTGCTGGTCTGGCAATTTTAGGAGATTATTATTACGCTCCAGAGCGACTTGGATTATTGAGTTCAGAAATTTTGAATGACCCTTTTCATCCTAATACCCAGGATATTTATCGAAGTAATTTTCTCCAAGTTCCGTATCTGAAAAATGTTATTACTGACACCCATTTAGATAGGCGTAATAAGAATCATCCTGAGACCAGATATGGTAGAATTTTCGGGTTTATGGCTCGAATTATGGTGGCAGAAAATCAACCAGTTTATGGGATTGGTTTAGAAGAAGGGGCGTTTGTCGCTATTGACGAAAATGGAATAGCTCAGGTTTTTGGCAACGCTTCTAAGCGGGGACAAGATGCCTACTTTTTGCAAACTAATGGTGCAGCACCAGAACAAATACAACCAGAATTGCCCCTAATTTGGGATCATGATGGACAAGCGGTGAAAGTCTATAGAATTCAAGGGACACCATCAGGAAGTGGCTTTTTCGACCTCAATAATTGGTTAACTGCTTCTGGGGGAACTTGGGAATATTGGTTTACCACAGGTGGGGACTCTGGTTTCCAACAAGAACGAATTGGGTAGTGAAGTTATTACTTTTGGCTGCCATTCCAAAATGGAGTGTTAAAAGTAGCGACAGGAAAACTACATAAACATAGCCCAGAGTTTAGGTTTACTTTTTTTCTTAGTACATATTCTTTGAAACACCTCTGTTATGACACAATCATTTCAGAGGTGATTACTTTTTTCTGTATTTAGTTACCAAAACTAAATGCAAGTGAATGGAATAAACCGAGTGTGAACCCTTGTGTGGTTTCATAATTAATTACTATACCACGAAAGACTTTTGCAAGAGGTCTAATTAACTGCTCTCTTGAGTGCAATCGCGCTCTGGCTTGTTCCATACTATGATGGATAGTACTAGATATTAATGAGGCAAATAGGACATGGTTGGGATCGTAATTGTTTCCCACAGTGCCAAGCTAGCAACAGGGGTCAAGGAATTAGCCCAACAAATGATTCAAACTGATGTTCCTTTAGCAGTTGCTGCGGGAATAGATGACCCAGAAAATCCCTTTGGCACTGATGCCCTAAAAATACAAGCTGCTATTGAATCGGTTGGCGATCGCTCAGGAGTAATAGTTTTGATGGACTTAGGTAGTGCCATCCTGAGTGCGGAAATGGCTTTGGAGTTTCTTGCTCCAGAGCAGAGAAATAAGGTCAGATTATGCGAAGCTCCTCTAGTAGAAGGAGCGATCGCAGCCGTAGTAGAAGCAGCATCTGGTGCATCCTTAGAACAAGTTATGGCATCCGCTAGAGCTTCTTTGAATGTTAAGAAATCTCAATTAACAGGGGACAGCAGCTTATTAGAGGAGGAAGCAAGCCAAGTAGATGAAACTACTACCCCTATCCCCGAACATCAAATTAAACTTACTATTATTAATCCTCATGGACTTCATGCTCGACCCGCAGCGAAATTAGTGACAACAGCATCTAGTTTTCAAGCAGAAATTAAGCTGCAAAATCTAATCACCCAAAGTCAGATCGTAAGTGCCAAAAGTATCAATCAGGTTATGCTTTTAGGAGTGCGCCAGGGACATCAAATAGCAGTTAGTGCAACAGGAGAAGATGCTGCTTCCGCTTTAATAGCTCTACAAAACCTCATTGAAGGAGGATTTGGGGAATCAACCAACAGTACCCCATCCTCTCTACCTTCCCCGTCTGCCCTACCGTCTCCATCCTCCCTAAAAGGTATTCCTGCTGCTCCTGGAACAGCGAGCGCTCAAGTCTTTTTCTATCAACCTACTATCCCAGAAGTTATCGCCGAAACAGCAGACAATCCCGATACAGAATGGCATAAACTACAACAAGCTATTAGTCAGGGTATCCAAGAACTAGAGCAGCTTGTCAGGGAAGAATCAAAAGAATCTGCAAGTATCTTTAATGCTCATTTACTCTATTTAAAAGCTCCAGAATTAATTAATCAAACTCGTCAAATAATTTTCGAGCAATATTTAAGTGCTGCAACCGCTTGGAAAATGGCGATCGCAGAATTGCGATCATCTTATCAAACCCTTGAAGATTCTTATTTACAGGCTCGTGCTGCTGATATAGAAGATGTGGGACTGAGAATATTACGTCTTTTGTTAGGGGTAAGCCATCAATCAATTGATATTCCCCAAGGTGTAATTCTCGTTGCTGAGGACTTGACAGTTTCAGAAGTATCTCAACTTAGATCGGGTCAAGTATTAGGAATTTGTCTGGCTGGTGGTAGTGCCACTGCTCATAGTGCTTTAATTGCCAGTCAGCTAGGAATACCGATGATAGTGGGAGTAGGTCGAGAATTATTTTCTATCGCACCAAATACAGAAATAGCGATCAATGGTACAACTGGTCAAATTTGGCTCGAACCCAGTGCCGAACAACGCCAACAAATACAAGCGCAAACTAATCGTCAAGAAGTAATTATTTCAGAAGCAGTTACCCTAGACGGTCATAAAATTCCCGTACTAGCCAATATTATGGGCTTAAATAACGCTACCTATGCCCTCGAATGCGGTGCGGATGGCGTGGGTTTATTGCGAACTGAATTATTATATCTAGATCGCTCGACTCCTCCAACAGAAGACGAACAACTGAACATCATTACAGAGATAGGTGCAATTATGGGAGAGCATCCCCTAACTATTCGCACTGTCGATATTGGTGCAGATAAACCCGTTGACTATCTCGACCTCCCCACAGAAACTAATCCTGGTTTGGGATGGCGCGGTATTCGTCAAAGTCTGGATTGTCCCGATCTGCTCAAAACTCAGTTAAGAGCAATATTACGAGCTTCTTTCCAACATAAGATTAAACTGATGTTTCCCATGGTTACTTCCGTAAAAGAAGTAAGAGTAGCCAAACAGCTAGTGTCAGAAGTACAAGCAGAATTGAGAGAAAGTAAAATTGATTTCGATCCAGGAATCGCGATCGGTATCATGGTGGAAACACCTGCTGCTGTTACTATGGCTGACTTGTTAGCAAGGGAAGTAGATTTTTTCAGCATCGGTACTAACGATCTCAGTCAATATATTATGGCAGCAGATCGCACTAACCCCAAAGTTGCAGCCTTAGCCGATGCCTACGAACCTGCTGTATTGAGGATGATTCACCAAACCGTCAATGCTGCTCATAATGCAGGTATTACCGTCAGCGTCTGCGGTCAAATAGCCAGCGATCCTTCAGCCGTACCAATTTTATTGGGGCTAGGGGTAGATGAATTCAGTGTCAATCCTCCTGCTATACCTGGAATTAAAGCTAAGATTGCTGGTTTGAGTAAATCTGAAGTACGGGCGATCGCATCTGCTGTATTGCAGTTAGATTCAGTAATAGCAGTGAAAAAATATGTTTCTAATATAGTTACCGATATAATGTAAGCAAATATTCTCCCCTACGCTACTTTTATGGATTACCAACATATAATTACAATCGAGCCTGGAAAGCGCAGTGGTAAGCCTTGTATTCGGGGAATGCGAATTACGGTATATGATATTTTAGAATACTTAGCAGGTGGTATGAGTGAGACGGAAATTTTAGAAGACTTTTCTGAACTTACCTCAGAAGATATCAAAGCTTGTCTTGCTTTTGCAGCCGAGCGTGAGAAAAAATTATTTGTGGCATCGCTGTGAAACTGCTATTAGATGAAAACTTATCAGACCGTATTATTATTAGGATTATCGATTTATATCCCAACTCTCAGCACGTCAAGACTCTAGGCTTGATTAACACTGATGATGCAATTATTTGGGAATATGCTAAGACTAATAGATTTGTAATCGTTTCCAAAGATTCTGATTTTCATCAACGCAGTTTGCTTTATGGTCATCCCCCGAAATTTATCTATCTTAGTATTGGCAACAGTCCAACATCAAAAATTACACAAATTTTGAGAGATAATTTTGACACAATCATTCAATTTGGCAGTAGTGAAATGGAAAGTATTTTGGTGTTGATGTGACGGAGATGGGCGATCGCATTTGCTGTATTGCAGTTGGGTTCAGCAGCAGTAGTAAGGGAATATATTGCTGGTGTCGCTGTACAGAAGTATTGACACTCCCTCAGCCTTTCATTATCTCGTCTATAACGTACACAACGTAATTACAGAAAGCAATTGACATTGTGGAAGTATTACACGACATAAAAAAATGCTACTCCATCATCATAGCAATTGAGTAGCATTTTCTTATGTCTTTATACTATTGGTCTAGCACACGAACCATTAGGCAAAGATTGAGCCAAAACTTTTTTATTGAGAAGCTGTAAGTCCAAATCATTATCTAATTCTGGTGTTGAAGATTCAACTACTTCACCAGCGATATTAACTACTCTGCTATCGTGATACTTGGCTATTTCTTGTTTTAATGTTTGGTCGTGAATGTGTGCGTAAACCGATGTCATTGCTGGTGTTTCATGACCTAGATATCGTTGAATTATATGCTGTGGTACTCCATTATTTATCATTCGAGTACCAACAGTATGTCTAAATTGATGTGATTGAAAATTCCAAACTTTTCCAGAATTATCACAGATATTTTTTTCCTTTGCTAATCGCTTTAAATAGCCGATAAAGCTTTTATCATCCATAACACTTGCTTTTGGTTTAAAAATATTTCCAGCAAAATTTCTTCCATTTTTTCTGGCTGTAAATAGATAATTAAACCTTATATCTAAGTTGTTTTTAAGATATTTTTGTTGTTCTTGAATGACTTGAGCAAGCTCTTGAGAAATTGGTTTGACATCCTCTTTTGTCATTTTCCAATTCATATACTGAATAAACCAATCTCCTTTTGTATCTTGCTTGAGACAACCATAAGGTAACTGTAAAAGTTCACTAACTCTCAATCCTGTTTCTTGGATTACTAAGACCATTCTCATTACTGGCTCTGGTAATAAATCAAGATTTTGGTTAAGTTGTGCCATCACCTCTTCGGGAATATATCGAGGCACTCGTTTTTGAGCCTTTGGGAAATCCTCTGGTCTAATTAAATAGGAAGATACTTCAAACCATGAGTTGATTTTTCCTGAATAATCTTTAAATCTGGATTAGATATATTAGTTTTTAGTAGCTTCTTCATTTATATTTCTCTGCTCCAAATATTTCTGATATTCTGCTTTCAAATCATCATCAAGCAGATGAACATAAGTATTAATTGTGGTTTGAATATCACTATGTCCTAATCGCTTCTGGACATAGCTCATGTCCCACCCTGCTCTTACCAAATTAGTCGCGTGGCTGTGTCTCAGTAAGTGTGCAGTAACATAGATACCAGTCTTCTTTCTGAGGCGACGAAATAGGCTATCTACTGCCGAATAAGTTAATGGTGTTCCTGGTTCTACTCTATGACTCCAGATAGAAACAAATGGTAATCGCTAATTCCCTATTTTTGTTTAAGTCCCGTTATGCACGTTTTCCACTTTCTCCGTTTACAACGGCAGAAGTAATCAAATGAGCTAGTCTTAAGGCTTCTGGCACATTTCCTCTATCTGTTAAGCGTTGTAATACCCTGATTGTAAGCTCTGCACTAAGCCCACAGACTTGAAAAAAAAAGGGTGGCTGAACCTGAATTTCTCCCGCTTGGGCTAAGATTCCTAATCTTTTTTCTGGATGAGGTAAAAGAGTGATGGCACTTTTCATTTTCTCCAAGTTAGGGAATTTTCTCATCACAGCCACACAGGGTAGTTGTACTTGTCGGGCTAATGAAGGTAAATCAATCAAATTCAAGCCCCCCATGCTGATTCCATCTAGCAAAACTAGATGCAGTTGAGGATAAAATTTACTTGATAGCAGCATTTTGGTCAATTGTTCGGTGCTATCCCATCCGTCAGCTTGTATATGTCCCCACAACATTCCTTCAAAACGAGTCAAACTACAAACTATTCCAGCTACAGCAACAGAGGAGCTTGTATGACGTATAAAAGGAGCATCATCAAAACCAATCACCCTAATTTGGCGGTTATGGCGTAAGAGAAAGTCTAGTTTATTTTCATTCACAGCAAGAAAAATTTTCAGAAACAGTAGTGGTAAACTGTTAGCGACCAGTGTCGCTGTTTAAAAATTCTGCCACAGTCTGATTGAAAATTTCTGGCTCTACTAAAAAAGCCCAATGATTCCCAGGAATTTCACAAATTTGGAGATTGGTTAAATAAGTTCGATAGGGCTTGATCTGCCATGAAGTTCTATTGAGTCCCTGGCGAGGTTTAATGAATAGGGTAGGAATCTCAATGGGTTGGGTTAATCCAGCAACTCGCATCACTTCTCGAAAAATGAGATTGCGTGCTGGTACGATAAATTTACTTCCCCAAGTTCCATCGGGCTTTTGTTCAATACTAGCTTGAAACACTTGTTGTTGTAGGGGAGTCCAGCCACGATATTGTTTCAATTGACGGGCTAATTCTTCTGCTTCTTCATAACTAGCAAAAGACCTCATCATTTTGAGAAATGGCAAAACACGGTACAAAATCGGAAAAGTTACCTCAAACCAATTGGGGATTTTACCAATAAAAAAAGGATCTACTAGAATTAAATTCCGAAAAAGCTCTGGATGTTTGGTTGCCCAAATTGTTAATAATTTAGCACTCCAAGAATGAGCCAGAACAGTAGCAGAAGACCATCCGAGATGTTCCATTAAAGCTTCTAAATCCTTGATAAAATCGGCGAACTGATATCCTTCTTGAGGTTTACTGCTGTCTCCATGTCCCCGTAAATCGGGAGCAACAATATGATAGTTGGTGGCTAAATAATCCCCTAAACTCGACCAAACCAAACCACAATCCGCTAATCCATGTAAAAGCAGTAAAGGTTCTAGTCCTTGATTCCATTCCCAATAAGATAACTCAATGCCAGATAGATTTACAGTTTGACGTATAGCTAGTGCATTCATTTTTGTTTTTTATTTGGTCAGGTAGATCGCGCCATAAACTACTTTTGTTGCAAAACACATCTTATTTGATTTGAGACAAAACGGCGTTTTGGTAATAGTGAGCCAAAATCTGATTATAAGTGACACCTTTTTTTGCTAAATGGTAAGCCCCCCACTGACTCAAACCCAAACCGTGACCAAAGCCTCGACCAGAAACCTGTATGCTATTACCATTTACTCTGACCCGAAATAGGGTGCTGCGTAAGTCTAAGACTTTCCGTAACTTTTTACCACTGACTTGAGTTGAACCCCGCGCTCCTACTACTTTCATCATGACAACTCTCCCTTGAGGCGTAGTTTTTTGAGGAATCATGGCTTTGATTCTTCCTACTCCTCCTATTAAACTTTTAACCTGACTCATAGAAATCGATTTATTCCACTCAAACACGGGAGATTCTTGATCGTAATCCACTACTCCTCTTAAGTATGGTAGAGGAGACACCCAAATATCTTCTACATTTTCTGTATGACCACCAGAAGAGGAATGGAAAGCAGCCAAAATTACCCTATTCTCATAAGTCATAATTTGTCCTGTGGTGCTGTTAACTGCTTGGTGAGTAGTAAGATATTCAGTGTCTAAGCCCTTATAAACTTGAGTGCCAATGGTAGTATCTAAATCGTAAAGATTATTACTTTCTGTCTTTCTTTTATATAAAGCATAGGAACGGGCTGCAACTGCTTGAGCTTTTAATGCTTCCATGGGCCAACTAGCAAAAGCTTCTGCTCCTACTACACTATATAAGTATTGTTCCAAATCTACCTGATTAATGGCAGTGAGATTATTATCCTGACGCACTAAATGAGTTCTTCCTCGATACCAGCGATCTCCTATCCACACATAACCATCATCAGTAGGCTCGATGATGATTTCCCTTGCTTTAAGACGGTCTAAAACTACCTTATTTCCCCCTACTTTAGCGGATAGACCAGCCATAGGTTTTAATTCCCCAATTTTACGCCCTGTAGCATCTTTAACCACCGCAGTAGTAGAGCTACCTACCTTGACATTATTAACATTCTTTTTAATTGCTACTCTCAAATCTATGGCTTGGCTGGGCAAAATCAGAAGCACCCATAAGAAAAAAGATAAAAACCAGTGATTTTGTAGTGCTTTAACCAATAATTTGCCATTAAAAGTCTTGTTAGTCTCTAATTTGGTCATGGAATTCCCTTCTCCTTATGGGTTGATTAAATTCCTTGAGATAGATGTTAATTCGTTTAATAGTGTTTCCGATCAACACTAATTAGTCAATAAAAAAATGAGGAAAGAATTTTCCTTAATCCTCATCTCTCATCACTCATCCCTTCTAAAGGCGTTCCCAAAATACTCAAATTAATCGCATGACCGCCAGTAACCAGATATACAGTATCAGCCTTACTACCGATCTGTCTTAATAAATGTCCCAGGCGATCGCGAAATAACCTTCCTGAAGCATAAGCAGGTACAACCCCCCAACCAGTCTCCTCTCCTACAAAGATAATTGTGGAGGGGGTCAGGGCGATACTTTCATGCAAATTATCTGTAACTTTAATCCAAGAATTATCAGTTAAATCTAGGAAATTAGCGACCCAAGTCCCTAAAGAATCAATTAGTAAACATTGTTGAGATAGACTATTGCGGATAACCCAAGCTAGTTTATAAGGTTCAAAGAGAGTTTGCCAAGTCTTAGGTCGTCTCTGTTGATGTTTAATAATTCTACTTTGCCATTCTGGATCTGTAGCATTGACTATAGCAGTAGCAACATAAATTACAGACTGATTACTCTGTTCTGCCAAGGTTTCTGCCCATTCGCTTTTTCCCGAACGAGAGGCACCAGTCACTAAGATCACAGTTTTTTGAGTAGAGGTAGATACAATGGAATTCATAAAAGGAAAATTGAGCTAAAATCTAGTATCTACTATCTTGTGAAGGGAAATTACCCAATATTTATTTTTAACTAATAGTATAAATTTTATCCCGTCCTCTGAGGCAATGTTACTTTTAGAAAAGTAATTTGTGAATTAAATTTTGGCTTTGTTTATTACAGACCTTTATTAATCTCCTGTATATGACTAACTCAATACCCAAGATTCCCGTATCTGTCCTAATTCCTGCTAAAAACGAAGAATTGAATTTACCAGCTTGTTTAGAAAGCGTTGCAGTAGCTGATGAAGTGTTTATTGTAGATTCCCAAAGTGAAGATCGTTCTTTAGAAATCGCAGCACAATATGGAGCAAAAGTAGTTCAATTCCATTTTAATGGTCGCTGGCCGAAGAAAAAGAATTGGTCTTTAGAAAATTTACCTTTTCGCAACGATTGGGTATTGATTGTGGATTGTGATGAAAGAATTACACCAGAATCATGGTTAGAAATTGCGGAAGTAATTAAAAATCCCCAATTTCAGGGATATTATATCAATCGCAAAGTCTTTTTCTTAGGGAAGTGGATTCGGTTTGGGGGAAAATATCCAGACTGGAATCTCCGTCTATTTCAACATAAGTTAGGTCGCTATGAAAATTTAAACACAGAAGACATCCCCAATACTGGAGATAATGAAGTTCACGAACACGTTATTTTACAAGGTAAAGTAGGCTATCTCAAAGAAGATATGCTACACATTGACTTTCGTGATATCTATCAGTGGTTAGCCAGACACAATCGCTATTCTAATTGGGAAGCAAGAGTTTATTACAATATTTTGACTGGCAAAGATGAAAGTGGGACGATTGGAGCTAACTTATTTGGGGATGCAGTACAACGTAAACGCTTTTTAAAGAAAATCTGGGTCAGATTACCTTTCAAGCCTTTATTAAGATTTATTTTGTTCTATTTTATTCGTTTAGGTTTCTTAGATGGGAGAGCAGGTTATATTTATGGTCGTCTTCTAAGCCAGTATGAATATCAAATTGGAGTTAAACTCTATGAGTTACAAAAATTTGGTGGAAAATTAAATGTTGTTACTACTACTTCTGACGTAACTTCTAAAACTCCTATGACAGAAACAACAGTTGAGTTATCACAATAGACAGATAATGACTCCAAATATCATCCTAAATGATGAACCATTAGTCGATCTAAGAAAGTACGACCAATCAAATTTTGATCGAGGAAGACCCAACTGGATAATTATACTATGGTGGTTAGTTCAGGCGATCGCATTTCCCCTAAGTCTGCACAATTTTAATAGCTTCCGTTGTTGGTTGTTGCGGTTATTTGGCGCAAAAATTGGTGAAGGTGTGGTAATTCGCCCCACCGCTCGTTTTACCTATCCTTGGAAAGTTTCTATTGGTGATTATAGTTGGATTGGGGACGATGTAGTGTTATACAGCATAGATAATATCGAAATTGGTTCTCATTGTGTTGTATCTCAAAAAACCTATCTTTGCACTGCAAGTCACGATATGCAAGATCGAGCTTTTAGTTTAATTACTGCTCCCATTAAAATTGGGAATGGAGCTTGGGTAGCTACAGATTGTTTTGTTGCTCCAGGGGTAAATATTGGTTCTAATGCAGTTATTGGGGCAAAAAGCGGAGTTTTTAGGGATATTCCTCACTCTAAATTAGCCTGGGGCATTCCTTGTACTGTTCGCGACAATAGAACCATGAAATCTTGACATCCTCCCGCCGACGAAGTCGGGGGATTCTTTTGAATCTAGAGGTTCTTGGTTCAATGAGTCCACTTAAACTAACATCCTTGCGGTTTTTAACCCAGAGGTGGTTCTCAAGCCTGGGTGTTTAACCCATTGCAGAGTAGGTTTAGGGATGCCCTTCCTTAAGGCGAGAATACGAAAAGTTGTGTTTTCTCTGTACTTGTTGTAGGAGTTAAATACACAGCGCGTCTATTTTACTACGATTTACTTCATTTTAGTACTATTTAAGGTTACTTGATTGCTAGACAAGCCAAGATTGTCCAGCTTGTGGAACGAGAATCAAAAAAACTCTGTCAACTCGCACCCATGTATGTTTGTGTTGGTATATCGAAGATAGAGATGTTGCAGCCAGCATTAACATCCTGAAAAAAGGATTGAGTATACTGTAGGGCATACAGGAAGTTACGCTTGGGGAGAGACTCCCTCTTGGGCAGTTGGCCGGGGCCTGCCGTCTAATGGAGACTCGTTGAACCAAGAATCCCTCACCGTGAAAGCACGTGAGAGTGTCAATATGAATTCTAATACTCTAACCAAATACCTCTCGGAGTATAGAAAGGGGACATGATGTACGTACCTTTATAATCAGGTTTAAGTTGCAGTATAAAACTCATTTAGTATCTATATAACAATGAATTTTACCCCAAAAACTTGAAGCTTTATTGGGCGTTAAACTCTCGCCATAATTTCCCATCAATAGAGTAGTTTTTTAGAGTACTGCTGGCTCTAGCATTAAGATTGTACCTCGCTCCGCATCAACTTCTACCTCTACCCCCAACGGCACAATAAATTGCTTTTGAATATGACCAATCATCGAACCATACCAAGCAGGGATAGCCAAAGGTGCAATATGATCTGATAAAACCTGTCTTAACGTTAGAGTAGGCTGGTCATCTTCTTTTGAACAATCAGAACAGTTAGCAAAGATGAAACCACTCAGTTGCTCTAAAATCCCCCCGAGTTTAAGCTGAGTCAACATTCGATCAACTCGGTAAATATCTTCTCCGACTTCTTCAACAAACAAGATGGTATTCTTCCAAGACGGCAGATAGGGCGTACCTACCATAGCTGTTAGCACCGACAAATTACCTCCCAGCAAACGTCCTCTCGCCTTGCCCTTTGTAATTGTTTCAGAAGGATGGCTAGTCAGATTTTGGAACGAGATCCTGTCCCTGTTGAGTAGAATGCGCTGGGCATAATTGAGGGAAAACCAATTCCAAGTAGAGATGCCCACAGGACCATGAAAAGTAATCACGCCAGTGCGAGCGTAAATTCCTAACAAAAGCGAGGTAATATCGCTGAATCCCATCAGAATTTTGGGATGACGGCGGTAATGGTCGTAGTTCAGCATTGGCAAAATACGATTACAGCCCCAGCCTCCCCGCAGGGTCAAGATAGCTTGAACTTGGTCGTCGGCAAACATAGCATTAATATCAGCAGCCCGTGAGCTATCTCGACCAGCTAGATAACCATATTGATCGAGGACGTGCTGACCTACTTTAACTTTAAAGCCATAGGCAGTGAGGAACTCTATGACCTGTGTGAGATTTTTCTCTTTTATAGCACTAGCAGGACTAATCAAACCCACGGTATCACCTAACATAAGCCGTCGTGGCTTGATTGGAGGTAGGGAAGCAAATGATGCTGCTACTGGCTTATGGCTGACTAACAGACTACCCGCCAAAGCTTTCAGAAATTGGCGACGAGTACTTCTAAGCATTAAATCTCTCGCTGTCTCCTGATTGTTAATTGAGTAGAGTCGATGGGAGCTATTATGCTCCGCACCTCTCTTTGAAATCTGAGCGTGCAAGTTTCCCCGCACTCAGCTTCCGAAAACCTTAACTTTCGTTTTTGCTCCTGTGGACATATTGGTGACAACTTCTGTGAACCGCTAGGAGATTCTGGGTTTTCCAGTTGTTGTGGTTGCCATCTATATTATGTAACTCTACTCTTTCTCCGTCGAGAAATTTTAATCCACAATGTCCGCACGAATGACTTTGTTTTCTAAGTGTTTTTGATGTCGCTCCATCGTATAGGACGCTGTTTCTCTTTGACCAGTAGTTTAAGTCTCCATCAAAAGGTGATTTGTCCCCTTTGACATTGACAAATTTGTTCTCTGAGTAACTAACGCTTGGGAATGCCTGTTTTACCATCTTTTCTGCTTGATGTTTATTGATGGTTTCCTGTTTAAGGAATACTTTGTGGGTTCTGTCGCTCATGAACCATAAACTGAACCTACTTCCATCCATCTTGCAGTATTTATGATAATTCCTCCATCCCCTGATAATGGGAGCTAATTTTGTCACTTTTGTTTCCGCGCCATAGTTAGAATTGTTGACGACGTTTTTGACCTTTTTTCGGAACGCTTTGAAGTTATCCTTAGATGGTATGCTTCGGAACTTTCCGTTGTTTTTCTGGACGTAGAAATGCCATCCGAGAAAGTCAAAACCATCTGTCGAGGCTGTTACTTTCGTCTTCTTCTTACTAACATTCATTCCCCTAGCAGCAAGAAACTCCTCAACTTTGACAAGTAATTTTTCAGCACTATCATTTGGTTTTAAGATAAATACCATGTCATCCGCATATCTTATGCTTTGCCCTAATGATTCAATACCATTTAATGCTATGTTGGCTAATAGCGGGGACACCACTCCTCCTTGTGGTGTTCCTTGTTCGGGGAATTCTGGGTTTGTACCTGATTTCAGGCAACTGCGTAAGCCGTTTATAATGAACTCAGGAGCAATAACCCGCTCTAAGATTGCCTTGTGGCTTATGCGGTCAAAGCATTTCTCGATGTCTAGTTCTAGGATTCGTTTTTGATATCCTTTAGAACTGCTGTTGAGGTTGAGAAACAGGACTTTTTGTGCGTCATGTGCGCTGCGTCCTGTTCTGAACCCATAATTTCGTGGTACGAAATTTATTTTTAGTTTTAAACCGAGGAAACCCACGGGAAGGCACTTTGAAAAAATCAGTCCAAGCCTTATCTAACCTTTTGAGGACTTGCTGCAATGTTTGAGCGTTTACCAGCTTTAAATGAGAAAATTTCTTTTTAGCTTCAGTTAACGCTTTTGCTTGGTTATTGTAACTAGGAAATGGTGCATCGTGCCGTAATGATATATTCAGAAACTATCCAGCAACAATCAATCCTTGACTTACGAGATTCAAGCCATGCTTTTCGTTCAGCATGGGCATAATTGTCAACATTTCTACAAATATCTAAATATTGGTCAAACTGCTGAATTTGCTGCTTGGTTGGCTTGATTTTGTATTGGTAAGTGTAGGTAATCATTGCTCGACCAGTTTATGATAATATGACTATATTACAGCTTATCGCTATGTTATGTCAAACAATTATAATAAAGGTTTTAGGTCAGTATATAAACTTAGCGCACATATTGTCTTTGTTACCAAGTATCGTAAAAAAGCTATCAATCAAGAAATACTTGAAAGACTAAATGTTATTTTTAAAGAGACTCTAGATAAATGGGGGTGTCAATTAAATGATTTTAATGGCGAAAGTGACCATTGCCGTTTATTAATTGAGTTTAAGCCTGATGTTCAATTGTCCAAATTAATTGCTAACCTTAAAACAGTAAGTTCTAGATTGATTCGTAAAGAGTATCCCGAACTTAGTAATAAATATTTTTATGGCAAGTCTTCTTTTTGGACGGGAGCATACTTTGTTGCTAGTTGTGGTGGTGTCACTGTGGAGCAACTTAAGGCTTACGTCGAGAAACAAAAATCTCCTGATAAATAAGGATGCTAGTCAAGACACGCACTTCGTGTACGCGGTTTTTTTTGCTTTTGATTGATCTCCCACTAACCCTGTCGGGTTTAGATGGGAGTCCTCTCAAAAGATTTAAGATAGTTAAGGTTAAAGAAATTTTTTTCGGTTGATAAAAATTATTAGTCATTGAATATGAAGGGCAATCCCTAACCCATAGTGTAAACCGACAATTCTATGTCAACTTTCTTCTTAAATCAAGTTACTAATCCCATAAAAGGTTAGAATTTATTTCTTATTTATGATGCTAGCTATTTTACCCCATTCATCTTATTGGCTTTGCTATCAGAGGTAATAGTCTCTAGCAATGCCTTAAGTATTAGGTAAGAAGACGTAGCCCCAGGATCTTGATGTCCCATACTTCTTTCTCCCAAATAACTAGCCCGTCCTTTGAGAGCTACTAAAGGAATTGTTTGTTTCATGCCTGTTTCTGCTGCTTGTACGGCTTGTTGTAAGGCATCTACTGTTGTATTTCCCTTAGCGACTAACTCCGCGAAGATGGTTGCTGCGGGTGAGAGGGCATCCAACATTGTCTTATCACCAAGATTAGCTTTACCTCGTTGGATTACTCCTGCTACTCCTGCTTGCAACAAGTCAGCTAACTCGGTGGAGGTCAATTCTTCTTTTCCCGTTACTGCTGTAGAAGCTCGCAGAAAAAAAGTACCGTAAAGAGGACCGCTAGCTCCCCCAACAGCAGAAATGAGAGTCATGCTAACTGTTTTTAAAATAGTGCCAATATCTTTAGTTTCTAACTGTGATAGCTGAGGGACTACTTTTTGAAATCCGCGATCTAAATTAATGCCGTGATCTGCATCCCCAATGGCAGCATCTAACTCGGTCAAATAATCTTTATTTTCTGAGATTGTCTGAGTTACTGCTTGTAACCAGTCTAAGATTTGTTGTTTAGTTACGTTCATTTTTTTCAGTTAACAGTTAACAGTAATCAGTTATCAATTAATGAGATCGCCTTGTGATAAACATCTTTTAATAAGGGGTTCAATTTTATTAGCGTTTTTGCCAAATTAGCGAGTAACGCCAGAATAGATGTCTTTGAAGTTTGAAGCCAGGGATTAAAGTATTTGCTACCGATCTGATGTGATTGAATGATAATTTAGCAGGGCGAGTTGGAGCAACAGTTGTTGAGGTCAAAGTCGCTCTACGATGCCAGTTTAAATAAATGAGGTTGAGGGGAATTGAAATTACACTATACATATAATCAAAAATATTTGTCTCTCGGTAAAGTCCAAGAATGAGTAATCTCCCAGATGGACGAAGAAGCAGCTTCATTTTTTTCAAAGCTGCCTCTAAATCCATGTGATGTAGTGAGGCAATAGACACGACCGCATCGTAAGAATCTTCTGGTAAATCAATTTTAAGAAAGTCAGCGTGTTTGTAATATATATTGGAGCCATTGTGCTGATTTAATGCCTCTTCTAAAATTGCATTATCAACATCGAGAGCATCTACTACTTCAGCTCTCTGGGCAAGTTTCCAGGTAAAAAGTCCCAGTCCACATCCTACATCCAAAGCACGGTCAATCTTTGTAGGAAGCTGACCCAACAAATAATTATGGAAGTGAATATTATGATTCCACATTGATTTCCTTGAGCAGTGTACTTAAATTGTATATTTTTGAATTAGTTAACAGACTTCTAAACCATCTCCCAGTCTCCTTGTCCCCTTGTCTCCCCATCAATCTCAACAGATAAATAAAATGTTTGACAATGTACTAAACGCCCCAACGTAATGCAGGAGTTTTCACTGGCGCATCCCATAACTTAAGTAGTTCGTCGTCTAGTTTGAGGAGGGTAATCGAGCAACCTTGCATTTCTAGGGAAGTAATATAAGGACCAACTAAACTACGTACAATTTGAATTTTTTGTTCAGAGCAGATTTGTGCTAATTTACGATAGATGATGTAAAGCTCAGATAAGGGCGTACCACCCATACTATTGACAAAAGCCAAAACGCGATCGCCTTTTTCTAAGTTGGGATCGGTTATTTCTGACTCTACCCATTCTTCTTTATTTTCATCCCACTCCCGCAGAGTACGAGTATAGGCGGTATCTTCAATAATCGATCGCGCCAGCATTTCTGTAATTTCATCTGCTTCTACCAAAGGTAATCTTTTGCGCCCTGGTTCACCGTGAATACCAATGCCAAATTCAATTTCATCCTCTCCTAGCTCAAACATGGGAGAGCCTTTCGCTGGAGGGGTACAGCTTGTAAGTGCCATGCCCATGCTACGTCCGTTGAGATTAACCCGACGACAAAGATCCCTTAACTGTTTCAGGTTGTATCCTTGCTCCGCAGCAGCACCACAAATTTTTTCAGCGAGAACTGTTGTTCCTACACCTCTGCGTCCTTGAGTATAGAGGCTATCTTTAACAGCAACATCATCATCAATTAAGATATTGGCTATTTTGATTCCTTCAGAAACTGCCAATTCTGCTGCTAATTCAAAATTCATCACATCGCCACTATAGTTTTTGACAATGTTCAGAACACCAGCACCACTGTTAACTGCCTTGGATGCTGCTAAAATTTGGTCGGGAGTAGGAGAGGTAAACACTTCCCCAGGACAGGCAGCATCGAGCATCCCCATACCCACAAAACCACCATGTAAGGGTTCGTGTCCACTACCACCACCAGAAACTATAGCTACTTTATTAGCAACAGGTGCATCAGCCCGATAAACAAAGTTAGGGTCTAAATGAAGTTTAATCAGTTCTGGATGAGCCAGAGCCATTCCTTCGATACTTTCGCGAACAAAGTCATCGGCATTGTTGATCAGTTTTTTCATGATTTCAGCGAATCTAGTTATTGTTAATTCCAAGTAAGAGATTGATTATTACTTGAAACTAGCGATTTGTCGATTTTGGCTGCAAAGATGGGTCAGACTAAGGCTGATATCGTGCGGTTATTACTCGATGATGCACTTAAAGATGTTGATAATTGAGCATTTAAGTAATGCAGTAATTAATTAAGTAATGCAGTAAGCAATTAAACCTTGCTTATATCACCATGAACAGCTAACCAAATGCAGGGAGGTTCAGAACTGGTGTATTCAACGCGATGCTTTTGATGGGCTGGTATGAATAGATAATCTCCTGCTAGTAGCTTAATTTGACTTCCATCTTCATAAGCTAAAACAGCTTTTCCTTTTAATAAAATTACCCATTCATCCTTATCTTGGTCGTACCATTCTCCTGTTGGTGTAACCTGTCCTGTAGAGATAATTCTCTCAATTAGAATATTGTCAGTAGAGACTATTGATTCAAATAGTTCTTGGTTTGGTAGAGATGGGGGTAAATTGAAAATATTAGTCATTGAAGATTAGGCGATCGCGCTTTTAATGAATGAAATAATTGGCAATGAATTCAGAACTCAACAACTTGGCTTATACTGCCTTTGAAAGTGACTCGATTAAAATACCACCAATGACCCTACGTGCTGGAGATGCTGTAGATAGCTACGATCTACCTCCTGACTATGATGAACAACTAGACGAGCTTACTGATGATTACTTACAAAAGTATGCTTACTTTGCACTTCCTCATCTCGATCCTTTATCTTGGCGTTACTATTTACCTTTTCTAATTGACTATACACTCCGTCATGCTACTGCTGAAATTCCTCCAGAATCTTCTCTTGTTGTTGAGGGTACATTATTCTCTTTACGTCCTCCTGACAGAGAACCCCCCAGATTATCTGTGCTTACAGCAGAACAAAAATCAGTAATTATTAAGTTCCTTGAGCGGATGGTATTTGATGAACATTCAGATTATCAAGATGAAGCAATGGAAGTATTGGAAGAATATTGGATTTAACCAAGATAAGCGCGATCGCTATCTTATTACATCATCAATCAATATTATTTCTCAAACCACACAAACCTGCATAACCAATACCAATAGCATCAACGCTATCATCAATGGGCAGAGTTTCTAAATTAAATAATACTTGTACCATATCAGCTACTTCATTCTTATCAGCTTTGCCATAACCTAAATGACATTTCCAACTAGATTGATGCAGATATACTGGTATAACTCCCGTCTCTCGGTGACAGACTAAATTAATCACGCCAAAAGCCTGTAACACTCCACCTGCTGCTTTGATAGTTCGATTGAAAAAAGGCATTTCGATAGCTACATTATGGGGTTGAAACTCACCCAGCAACTCCACCATATCCTGCTCGATCTCTAATAATCTCTCTGCTGTAGTTAATTGTTTGTTGGTTTCTATCGTCCCCTAGTCCAGTAACTCTGCATTGCCATATTGACCTTCTTCTAAAAATGCCCAGCCGATGATTGCTAGTCCTGGGTCAATGCCCAACCAAGTTTGACTCATTAATTTGTGACCAATTAATAACCTCGTAACAAATACATTACCAATTTGGTTGAGTTAAACAGCAAAAAACCTCGGATGTGCGCCGAGGTTATAGTCATTTCAAATAAAAATGAAACACTTTTTTCTTCAAAGACTTGTGATAGGAAGAATGCTTTGTCTCAAACTTAATTGAAATGACTATAAGTAGGAGAAAATCAATGTTGACGAGAAAAAAGAGAAAGGAAAAATATTTTAAGCGAGAAAACCTAACTTTTTGCCATTGTCGCGAGCCGTTCTAATTAGGTTTTGTCTAGTTGTTCTTTCGATACCGATACGATTGCAAACTGCTCTAATGACCTGAGAGTGAAGAGCGATCGCCCTTCCGCGAAGTTTGTTGAATTTAGCTTTACCGAGACGATTACGAACCAGAACGACGATTGGTGCAAACATGATTATCTTCTAGACCTCGATTAAAAGTTAATTAAAAGTTGTTGTTTAAATAAATCTGACTGTCTCAAACCATTAGCTGACTGCTACTGAAACTAAAACTAATGCTGTAACTAAAAATGCTGCCACTGCACCTTGTTGTAGATAGCGTTTTTGTTCCCATACTGCTGGATATTCTTGATAAGTCATTTTAGGCTCAACAGCGTAGTTGTTAAGAGTTCCGTTATCTAATTGTCTGGTGTACATAGGGCGTTCTGAGGTGTTGTTACTGTTCTATGTAAATTAATGTAACAAATATATTTAGTTTTGTAAAGCATACTTGACAAATAGATATTTATTGTATCAATAAGATTAGTTAATCATTGTTGTAAACTGTTAGCGGAAGAACGTAGAACAATTGTTTTATGACAGCATCAAACGTAACTGCGCCGTTATCATCGTTGACGGGAGTTACCCTTGAGAATTACGTTTCACTCATCTGAATCGGGCTATACGGTAGCGCGGTTGAATACGGGAAATGTTAAGCAGTTAACTACTATTGTGGGGAGCTTTGCTAACATCCAGGCAGGACAGACTCTACAGTTACAGGGTCAATGGCGAGAACATCCCCAATATGGTTCTCAATTTCAGGTTGTTAAGTATCAAGAAACCAAGCCAGCTACCCTCACAGGGATTGAGAAATATTTAGGTAGTGGGTTGATTAAGGGTGTGGGACCCGTTACCGCCAAACGCATTGTTAAGCATTTTGGTTTAGAGACATTAGATATTATCGAGAATCAGATAGAGCGACTCATTGAAGTACCAGGCATAGCTAATAAAAGAGTTGCCATGATTCAGCGCACCTGGGAGGAACAGAAATCTATCAAGGATGTGATGATATTCCTGCAAAGTCATGGTGTCTCTACTACCTATGCAGTGAAAATATACAAACAGTATGGAGAAGAGGCGGTGCCGAAGGCAACAGCTTCGCTGGTCGCGACAGTTACGAACAATCCCTATCAATTGGCTATAGATATTTTTGGTATTGGATTTTTAACTGCGGATAAGATAGCCCGTAATATTGGTGTATCACCCTGGTCAAAGTTTCGTTACCGTGCAGGAGTGCTTCATGTTTTAGATAAAGCATCTGAAGATGGTCATTGTTATTTACCTGAAAGTAAGATTGTTCCTATGAGTCGTGAATTACTGACTATCAAAGGAGTTAAAGAATCTTCAGTAGAACATCAGGAGAACGAAATGAGTACGGAGATAGGAGAAAAAATAGAACATGAAGCTGATGAAGAAGCGATCGCTACAATTCTTTCAGAAATGGTCAAGTTAGAGGAATTAATCAGAGAACAAGATGATGATGAGCCAATTTACTACAAACCCAGCTTTTTTTACAGTGAACAGCATCTAGCCAAACTGTTACAGCAAAAACTCAAAACCAGTTTAGATGTAGATGTAGAGCGCGTAAAGAGTTGGATTAATCGTTACACTGCATCGAGAAAGATTCAACTATCACCGCAGCAGTATGTAGCAGTAGCTAAAGCAGCCTCGGAAAAATTGATGATTCTCACTGGAGGACCAGGAACGGGTAAAACTTTTACAGTCCATACAGTCTGCAAGTTGTGGAAAGCAATGGGCAAGAAAATCGCTTGTGCAGCACCTACAGGCAGAGCAGCGAAACGATTGAGTGAAATGACGGGAATTGAAGCTAAAACCATTCATAGACTGCTTGAATTCGACCCAAGCAAGATGGGTTTTAAACGGGATTTGGATAATCCTCTAGAGTGTGAGGCGATCGTTATAGATGAATCTAGTATGATGGATTTGTTTATCTCCCATGCCTTATTTAAAGCTATTCCAGAAGATTGTCAGGTGTTGCTGGTAGGAGATATCGATCAGCTTCCCTCAGTAGGACCAGGAAATGTTCTCAAAGATTTAATCGCTTCATATAAAATCCCCGTTGTCCGTTTAACTAAAGTCTTCCGTCAGGCTGCATCCAGTGCCATTATTCGCACTGCCCATCAAATTAATCATGGTCATTATCCCCAACTCGAACCCATTAGCATGAAAGCTACCTCTGACTGTCTCTGGCATTCAGGGGGAACAGAACCAGAACATGGGGTACAAACTATCTGTGACCTCATCGAGCATTACATACCCAAAGCTGGTTTTAATCCTGCTACTGATGTCCAGGTGCTATGTCCCATGACTAGAGGTGTTGTTGGTACTCGGAATCTAAATAAAGTGCTACAACAACTGATTAATCCTCCCAGTGAAGAAAAGACACAGTTAGTCAGGGGAGATAGTATTTTAAGAATGGGCGATCGCGTAATGCAGCTTAAAAATGATTACAACAAGGAAGTATTTAATGGTGACTTGGGCATAGTCAGAGCGATCGATTTTGCCGAGAAGGAAGTAATTATCGATTTCGATGGTCGCGATGTAACCTATGATTACGCAGATTTAAACGAACTTACTTTAGCTTGGGCTACCAGTATACATAAAAGTCAGGGTTCGGAATATCCCGTTGTCATCCTTCCTCTCTATACTCAGCACTATATTATGTTGAGTCGGAATTTATTTTATACAGGTATTACGAGAGCTAAGAAGCTGGCTTTGATTGTGGGTTCGGAAAAGGCAGTGGCGATCGCTGTTAAACAAGTTAAGCAGCAGCAAAGGTATACGATAGGAGTTTGGCATTGACAGAAAACTCAAAATATGTATCTTAAGGCGATCTCGAATTTTCACTCTATTACTCCTGATGGTGAGGGAGAATAATTTAAGGAAAAAATCAGGAGAAAAGAGCCATA
>JASJCP010000213.1 GCA_030065935.1 Xenococcaceae cyanobacterium MO_167.B27 | reverse complement strand
GCCAGCTTCGCTGATCGCGGAATAATAGATAATCGAAAAAATCTCTCAATTCTTACTATTTCAATGGGTAAAAAATGAAATAAAAATAACCCATAATCATACCACAAAATATTTTTGCAAGAGTTCTAAGGTTAACTTGTTACCAATGCCCTAGGAAGATAAAATATTCTAGTGGTCGAAATAAATTATGAAATATGGGTGTTGGAGTTCTTATGCTCTCCAGGAGATTTCATCTCAATCCAATGGGGCGAAGGTGCAAGAGGCTAATTTTATCAAGTGCTAAATTTGCTAGTCTGCCCAAGCGAATTTCCTTAATCTTTGGACTCACAATAACGTGGTTGGTCACAGCTCCAGCTCCAGTGCAAGGGCAAAAGTTACGGGTAGGGGTTGCTGGTTCTGCCCCATTTGTGATTAAGGATGACGATGAATTTAAAGGCATCAGTCTGGATATCTGGCAAGAGATAGCACGAGAGCTAAGATTAGACTATGAATTGATTCGGCAACCTAGAGTTCAGAGTGGTCTTGAAGCCGTCGCTAATGGCAAACTAGACGTACTCATTGGTCCGATCAGCATTACCCCTAAACGGCTGGAAACGATGCGGATTGAGTTTACCCAACCTATCTTTTTCGTTCAGATTGGATTGGTATTGCCCAGCCAACCACCGAGCCTTTGGAGCCGAGTTAAGCCCTTTTTTGGCCTAGCTGCTCTTTCCTCCGTATTGGTATTGTGTATCTCATTGTTCGTTGTTGGCAATCTCATCTGGCTAGCAGAGCGACACCAAAATTCCGGGCAGTTTCCGCCCAAGTATTTTAGCGGGGTAGGTAATGGGATCTGGTTTGCTCTGGTGACCTCAACTACGGTGGGATATGGCGATCGCGCTCCTCTTACCAAGGTGGGGCGATTTATTGCGGGCATCTGGATGTTAATCTCCTTACTAGCGTTCTCCTCCATCACTGCTGGTCTGGCTTCAGCATTGACATTATCCCTGTCTGATTTAGCGGTAAATGAACGGTTTGCCAGTCCGGCTGACCTTCAGGGGGCTAAGATAGCCGTGGTGTCTGGTACGAGTTCAGTCGATTGGGGCAAATACTATCAGGCACAATTGCTGGAAGCAGACACCCTTAAGGAGGCGATCGAGCTGGTTGCATCGGGTCAAATCGAGGGCGCGATTTTCGATCGTCCGGCATTAAAATACTATCTGCACCGGCATCCCCAACTCAAATTGAGATTAGCCTCCTTTAGTCTTGGCACTGAAACCTACGGTTTTGTGCTGCCTCAAAACAACTCTATAGAGCGAGATTTGAATCTGGTTTTGCTGGAAATGCATCAACGGCAGCAGATACGAGCGATCGCTGATAAGTGGCTCGATTATAGCAATTTTCAGCAGTAAGATCGATATTAATTTTGTTTAACTACTTATAATGACTCCAATTCTAGGCATATCTACAGACATCAACCAAGATTTACAAGCAATATTTAATACCCTCTTCAGCCGAGCCCGAGATTTATTTACTGCTCCTTTAATTTCCGTAGGGGATTCTACCATATCTCTCCTATCGATTCTCAAACTAACTCTTTCATTTATCATCGTTATATTTTTATCTAAAGGAAGCAAATTTTTTCTTAAAAAGCAACTGCTAGGGCGACTCAAAATTAACGAAGCCAATCAAGAAGTTATCGCTACAGTCATAAGTTATGGGGTAGGATTAATCGGCTTTCTAGTTATTTTAGAGACCACCGGATTTAATTTAGCATCTTTGACTGTAATCATCGGAGGATTAGGTGTAGGTATTGGTTTCGGATTGCAAGACGTTACTAAAAACTTCGTTAGCGGTCTCACTTTACTAGTAGAAAGGACAGTTAAAGTAGGAGATTTTGTTCAAGTAGAGGAGTTTTCAGGCAAAGTTAAAGAAGTTTCTTTACGCTCTACTTTAGTACAAGTTTCAGATGGTAGAAATATTGTTTTTCCGAATAGTCATTTAGTAGAAAATAGAATTATCAACTGGAGCCTAGAAAAACAAATTGCTCGAATAGAAGTTCCTGTTAAAGTTGCTTATAATAGCGATCCATTGTTAGTAACTGAAGTTCTTTTAAATGCTGCTTATCAAGAAAAATATGTTTTAAAAGAACCACCTCCAGAAGTTCTGTTTCAACAGTTTGGAGATAATGGATTGCATTTCGTTTTGTGTGTTTCGACCGATCGCATTGAGCGAAAAGCAAAAATAATCAGCTCCTTAAACTTTATTGTCGAGTATTTTTTGCGGGAACGGGGAATTGTGATGCCTTTACCTCAAAGAGATATATGGATTCGCAATCCCGAAGCATTAACCAACCATTCTAGCTCAGCTCAAAGGGATAAAATATACAATGAATTACCCAATAAAAATGTAAATTTAAGAGATATACTTCCACAAATATCATATTTCCGCAATTGTGATGAATTGCAGTTAAGAAAATTAATTGAAGCCGGGTATAGGCACCAAATCAACAAATCGGAATTACTCTACCGTCCTGGGGATACCAGCGATGAATTTTACATTATTCTTTCTGGTGCATTAGAATTAATTGATGAAAAATTAGATCGGAGACTGCGTACCATAGAAGCCGGAAAAATTGTGGGGGAAATAGGTATTATGTTAGGGATTCCCCGACAGATAACTTTACGAGCAATAGAAGATACGAATCTATTTGTTATCAAGGCACAGGTGTTTGAAGAATTACTGCAAGATTTACCAAGTTTAGCCGAGCAAATTGCCACAGATTTAACTGACTCCCAGAAAATTCTAGTTCAGCATAAAACTTACCTGCAAAAATTAGGATTAATTGAGGAAAATATCGAGGAAAGTACTCGTAAAAAACGAATAAGGGACAGAATTAAAAATATATTTTATTCTCCCAGAAAAAAATTGCAAAAAAATGATAGCAATCACAATAAAGTCGAGCTAGAAGAGAAATTAAAAGCAGGAGAAAAGTCAAAATTAACTCATACCTCAGAAGGAGAGCTAGCCCTCTAAGATAATTATTGTGGTTGATAATCTATGGGTAGAGTGGGAGGTTTGCCCTTAAACCACTTTTGGTAAATCTGAGCGTAGCTACCTTGGTTAATTAACATATTCAACGCCTCATTTACTGTCGATAATTTGGAGGAATTTTTGGGCAGAGCAATGCCGTAGTAATCTTCGGTGAGCAATTCTTCTAATATTTTGAGGTTGTCAAAGCCGCCTTGGGTGAGCAAATATTGCAAGATCGGAGCATCATGGATGACTGCATCCACTGTGCCATTCTGCAACTCTTGCAGTTGGAAAGAGCCAAAGTCAAAGAAGCTAAGTTGGGCATTGGGGATTTGATCTGCTCGATCAGCACCGGTAGTGCCGATTCTCACGCCGACGATCTTGCCTGCTAGACTTTTAGCTTCAGTTATCTGGGTATTGTCTTTCCTGACAGCGATCGCCAATCCCGATTTGAAGTAAGGCTGGGAAAAGTCAATAGTTTGCAGCCGTTTGGCAGTGATAGTGATGGCACTAATAGCTGCATCTACCTTACTAGATTCCACTAGAGGGATAATACGCTCAAAGCGGACGAACTTAAACTGCACTTCTAAACCTGCCTTTTCCCCGATAGCATTAATTAGGTCGATATCAAAGCCTTGAATTCTCCCGTCTTGACCTTGAAAGGAAAAGGGGGGCGAAGCAGGAGCGGTTGCTACCCTGAGAATGTTGGTGTTAGTGGTGTCTGTGTCCTGACCAGTTCTGGGCTTTAGTGGGGAATCAGAACCTTGGCGACAAGCAGCTAGCACCAGAGTAGTGCCTAAACCCCAGGTAAAATGACGTAAAAATTGCCCTCGCGTCCATCTCTTGCTCATTGAGAATATCTATTTAATTGATTACTTTTTCCTGAGTCTGTTGGGCGGAAATAATTTGTCGCTGTGGCACCCCAAGGGCAATTCCCTCTAGCTCGAAAGCAATGGTGAGACGGCGGCGAAACTCCCGTTCAATATCCCATTGCTCTCCCGGTTGGGTCTTAATCCGAATTAGTAACCGAATACCACTATGAGCAAACTCATCGACACCCAAGACGTTGACTGGGTCTACGATCTTTTCTCCCCATTCCCAATCTTGCGCCATTTCTTCAGCTACTTGTCTAAGTATTGCCATTGCCTTAACTACATCGGTTTTACAACTGACCTCGATGGTAAAATTGACCCGCGACCAATGCTTGGTGTGGTTTTGCACGATAGCAACACCCCCATGGGGAATCGTACTCAAAGTCCCTGTGATATCCCGAATTTCAGTGAGGCGCAGATTCATCTTCTCCACTTGGCCCTTGATCCCAGTAATGGTAATAAAATCGCCGACAGCATAGCGATCTTCAAGCAAAATCAGAGTGCCGTTAATTATGTCTTTGAGTAAATCCTGAGAAGCCAGAGAAATCCCCAAACCAACAATACCAGCACCAGCTAGCACGGGAGCAATGGGAATTTCCAGGACATACAGTAAAAGAATGAAGCCAATCAAGATAATCAGGATAGTGCTAAGACCTTTAAGTACTCCAACCAAAGTCCCCAGCCTGAGGCTTTTTCTTTGCTGCTCGGCATTGGTGGAGGATAGTTCTTCTGTGAGTACAGCTAAGCCGCGATCAATGCCGAAATTAGCTATTTTAACCAGTAAGTTAATACCTACCAAAACTAGCAAAATTGAGAGGGGCTTTTGACTCAACCAAGACTGCAACCAGCGCGTCCAAGGAAATAAGCCTGCCATCCAAGCCAGTCCCGCCACCCAAATCGCAATTTGTCCAATTTGCAGGATTAATCGGTTCAAGTTGTTTAAATTGAGGGCTAACTGCCAATTTAGCTGTCTATGGTGAGCAGCAACAGTAGTTTCTAAATCGGTAGTACTAATTTCCTGTCCATTGCCTTCTATGGCTGAGGTGATTACACTATCGTCAGAGGACGATGGTTTTTGAGATTCTAGCTCAACTAATTGAGCTTTCAGTCGCTTTTGGAGCCATCTAAGCCCTAAGCTTGCCAAAATCATCCCCACAAGCGTTCCCCCAGAGATTAACCCCCGAATTAGTAAATACTGAGGTTGACGCTCTTGTTGCGCCCTAATGAGATTGTCATAAATAATTTGTTGCAACTGCTTAGACCAAACGGACAAAGGCAATCCGTATAGTTGAGCATCTAAGGGAGTGATAGTAACTAGGAGTTCTCTGGTTAGGTCTTCCTGGGTATAATCGGAAACAAAAATAACTGTTTGATTATTGAGCAAGCTGATACTTACCTCTAATGCTTCTGGGTCGAAGCCTTGTTTGATAATTTTGTAGAATCTATCTTGGATAATTTTAACCCGCCGAGCAAATGGTGATTGCACCTCCTTACCTCCCGCACTCTCTGATTCAGTTGCTGCTACTCGAAATATTTCCCGCCCATCTATAGTTATGGGGGCAAAAATGAGAGTGCCTACTTGCTGTGATGAAGTTGGCTGAGTGGAAGCTTGGGCTTTTGAGCTACTAGAATCGGGCAAAAAATCTTTGACAGGGTGGGAAATTTGTCCCCAGGCTGTAGATATCGACGTAGCAATTACCAAAAAGGTTATTAAACTTATTAAGATATACTTGACTACTTTATCTGGCCAAAGATTGCTCCTGGTCATTGGTGTTTTTTTAACCACTAATCACTTGATCACTACTGTCTAATAATAATATTTTCCTTCCTTTGAGGAAATTAGATTAATAGTTTGTCACGATGGTCAATGGCCAAGAGTGGATGACAGCTCCCATAAGTAGGTGGGTGCAATTAAATATAAGATAGAAAGGTGAAACAATAATGAAAGAATGCCAGCACGACTACGTATCAAACTTAATCTGCAATAAGAAGAGACTTTAGCCGAATTACGAAAGGCAATCTCAGTTCCATATCGTACTCGCGACCGAGCACATATGCTCAGGTTAAAGGGAGCAATCGGAAAAAGTTGGTTGGGTCTTAGGCGATCGCTATCTACAAAACTAAACTTTAAGTTTCGAGATGTTTTGAGGTTAAAAAAAGCAGCCAGAATTAAAAAATAGTAAAATTAGCAGAAATTTAAACATCAAAATCCTACCGAATATCAATTATTCGGATAAGCTAAAAATAGGTTTTCTTCTTAAATTCGTCTCAAATAATGTTAGCTACTAGCGGGATAAATTCTCCAAGTTAAAATAGAATTTGTGAAATTCGACCAAACTCCTGAAAGCCATTCACACCTTCGGTGTAAAATAATTTCGGCATTTTCTTCTAACCAAAACTTACCATTACCTTTAAGGCGTAAATTAACAGCTTGACGGATTAAACTTTCAACAGCACCACTACCAATTGGTAAATTTAATTGAGAAATTTTATCATAGTTTAATAAACCCTTATTTTGTCTTTTATCAAAGTAATTAATTTGATTAGTCATGATTTTGCGACGAGAACCACGACTAGATTTTGTGATTTGTTCCATTTGTTCAATTAATTGGTCAACATCGATATAGAAATCGACATCGCAGATTTGGCTTAAGAGCTAATTTAATTGCGGGAATTTATAATCATGAATTAGCCTTGTAAATTGGATTGAAAAATTAAATTAATTAATTAATTTCAGTAATTAATTAATTACTGAAACAATTTCTGCTGTCAATTTTTATATCAGGCGATCGCGCAGTGCCAGCTTCGCTGATCGCGGAATAATAAATAATAGATAATCGAAAAAATCTCTCAATTCTTACTATTTCAATGGGTAAAAAATGAAATAAAAATAGCCTATCATCATACCACAAAATATTTTTGCAAGAGTTCTAATAATATCAACTTATCATAACTTAGGCAATTTTAGTTATCGAGAAATTCACTATTTTTTGGAATTATAACAGCGTTTCAGGTATTATTGCCTAGAAAATTATAGTGTATAGCACTATAGGATAAATTTTGAGTGAAAAAAACATATAATGATACAGCTAACTCCAGGAATCAATCTATTTGGACAAACTTTAAACGGTGAGATTTTTATCGGTGATGGTACTGGTGGTAATCTCTCTAAAATAACTGCACAAAACAGTACTTTCGATAGTACAATTCTTGTCAATGCCGATCTTAGTGAAGCCGATCTATTTAATGCTTCGGCAATTGGTACTGATCTCTCTGGAGCAGATCTAACTCTGATTAAAGCTCAACAGATCAATTTAACCAACTCTACGTTGATCAATGCCACCTTAGACAGTGGCAATTTTAGCAGTGAACAGTCTGAAAGAACTTTGTTTGTTGGGACTAACCTAGATGGAGCTAGTGCTATAGGAGCAAACTTCAAAAGCACTGATTTTACTGATGCTATCTTAACCAATGTTGATTTTACTAGCGCAAATTTGGAAGGTATTATCCTTGTAAATGTTGATGCTACTGGTGCTGACTTCCGATTAACTAACTTCACAGATGCCACCGTCAGCAACACTACTTTCGACCTAGCTAATTTAAGTGGTGTGGCATTAACTGATACAAATCCACCAGTCGAAATAGATCCTACTATTACCAGGACTACCAGTTTTCGTGGTGCAAATTTGACCAATTTTAGTGCAGAAGATGTTAATTTATCTGGTGTTGATTTCACCTCATTTGTTGATCCTAATACTGGGATGATAACGGAGACTCAACTAACTGGTGCTAGGCTAGCAGACACCAACCTAAGTGGGAGCAATTTCACTGATGTGAATGCAGAAGACATATTCTTAGAACGTGCCGATCTAACTAATGCTATTTTTACTGGAGCAGATCTTAGTAGAGCCAACCTAAATGGAGCAATATTGACTGGATCTGATTTTACTGGAGGAGTAGAATTAGACGAGGCATTTCTTGAAGGAGTCGATTTCAGTGGTGTTGACTTAACTGGAGCTAATCTTAGTGGAGCAAATCTAAAAGGAGCAAACCTAAATGGAGCAAACCTTACAGGGGCAGACCTTACAGGGGCAGACCTTACAGAAGCTACCCTTGTTGGTGCGACAGTTGAAGATGCTTTATTAAATGGAGCTACTTTAAACAATGCAAATCTTGATGGTGCTAACTTCAGTGATGGAGCAGACGCAGATACTGTCGGAGCAGATCTAACAGGTATTAACTTTGTGAATGGAATTGCTACTAATGCCGACTTTACGAACGCTCTTCTCGTCAATGCTGACTTAAGCAAGGCAGACTTCACTGGCGCTATGCTGACTGGTGCTGACCTTACTGGCGCAACTACAGTTGACACTATATTCTAGATTCATATTTAAGTTTTATAACATAGTCCCAATGCTGTAATCAAAGATTACAGCGCAGGTTTTTCAAATCACATTGAGAACTTGGTACTTCATTAAGACTTTAATAAGAGATATAATTGTAGTGTAAATCAACACTTAAGTAGCTTGGTGAAATTCAAGAGAAAATAGCGATGACAGGGTGTAGGATGTGTCGAGAGTCAGGTTTTATCTCTCTTCCGCGAGAAGACCCCCATGTCCCATGGTGGGATGAATCGCGGGCAAAATTAAAAGAATCACAGCACGTGCTTAGAAAAATTTGACTTTTCTCTAATTAACCTTTAAAGTATTCTTGTAGGTCGATATGTTTTTCCGCAATGATAGTAATGAACTGGGAGTACAAGTTACTTCCAACGCCAGAACAAAAAGAATACATAGAACATACTTTGAATGTATGTAGGTCTGTTTGGAACTATAACTTGAGAGAGTTAAAAGACTATCTTAATTCTAGAAGTTGTAGTATTAATTCTTGTTCATTAATTGGTGAATATATAATACCAGCTTCCGCACCATTCCCTAATTACTATCATCAAGCGCAAAACTTAGTAACTGCTAAGAAAAACAACGATTTTTTAAAATCTGCACCATCACAAGTTTTACAACAGGTCTTGAGAAAATTAGAAACCGCTTTTGTCGATATGAAAAAGCGGGGATTTGGGTTTCCCAGATTTAAAAACAAGTATAGATTGAGGAGCTTTGTATATCCACAATTAAACAAAGGAAAGGTAATAACTAACAACCAAATTAGATTACCAAAACTTGATTGGGTGACATACATTAACTCTCGACCAATACCAGATGGATGTAAAATCAAGCAAGCAAGAGTAATCAGAAAAGCCTCTGGTTATTTTGTGATGCTGTCGTTACAACTAGATGTAGATATTCCCGATTCAATACCTCATGGCAAAGCCATAGGCATTGATTTAGGACTAGATAAATTTGCTGCAACTAGTGAAGGATTGCTCATAGCTAGACCCAAGTTTCTTAAAAAATTACAGCGCGAGATTAAATTACTGCAACGTAAGTTGAGAAACAAGAAAAAGGGTTCAAAAAATCGAGGGAAAATCAATCACAAAATAGCAAGGCTACATCAACGTATTACGGATACAAGGAAAGACTTTCACTTTAAAACTGCTCATAAATTGTGTGAAGGAGCAGGAATGATATTTGTCGAGGATATAAACTTCAAAACTTGGGCATTCGGAATGTTACGAAAACATTTTGCCGACGCTGGCTTTGGAAATTTTGTAAATATACTTCAATGGGTATGTAAAAAAACCGATACCTATTTTGCCAAAGTAGATAAAGATTACACCTCACAAATCTGTCCTAGATGCGATACCTTAACAGGAAAAAAGTCTCTTGAGAGGTCGCAGAAGTAGAAAAACTAGATACAGAAAACCTAGATTTCTGAATAGAACCAGATTTAAAGGATGGTTAGCACCATCTACTGAACATCGGGTTTTAACCACCATGACTTGGGTTAACAGATTGATTAAATATGTTCCGATTAATTCTATTGCCATAGAATTAGTCAGATTTGATACCCAAAAGCTAGATAATCCTGAAATATCAGGAGTTGAGTATCAACAAGGTACTTTGTATCAGTACGAAGTGAGACAATATTTACTCGAAAAATTCAACAGAACTTGTGCTTATTGTGGTTCTAGGGATGTTCCTTTAGAAGTTGAACACACTTTACCTAAAAGCAAAGGCGGTTCTAATCGAGTATCAAATCTAGCTATTGCTTGTGTGCCTTGTAACCAAGCCAAATCAAATCTTGATATTCAAGAATTTTTAGCAGACAAACCATCAATATTAAAAC